>NZ_JBVIHM010000003.1:107465-349415 GCF_055570295.1 Streptomyces sp. NPDC031265 | reverse complement strand
GTGGGGAGGGACGACGAAGCCACACGCGCCCACTGGCGGCGGGGGGGAGAGCGCTTGCGGCTCCATTCGCACTGAACGGAAGCGGTCCGGGCGTGACTGAGGCGCCCGGACCGCCACAGCCAAGGGTTCCAAAGATGAACAGCAATGACGAGGGCCTGACCGGACGAAGTCGGGTCACGGTTTTCGCGATGTTCGGCACGGTCTTCGGCTACGCCACCCACCATCTTGACGAACGACGGATCGGGGACGTTGCCGTGATCGGCCCCCTGAGCCCTGCTGTCGAGTGGCCACGGCTGTGGCAGATGGCTCGTTCCTGTGGCAGGCCCGCAGCCAAGGACACCGAACTCGCACAGTGGATTCTGATCCAGGCGACCCGGGCGTTCGTCTGCGGAAGCGACCGTATCGCGCAGTTCCCTGACCAGGGATGGAAGCTGGAGCCCGGTGGGAAGCGCGTCAGCTTCGAAACCACCTACGCCAACCGAGACCACCTATGGACCGGCAACCTGACCGTGGACGGCCTCAGCCCTGACCAGGAAGCCGAGCGCCCTTCGCTCTACCGCGCGTAGCTCGCTAGCCCTGGTGTCCTGCTTCCCGAACGGATCCCGTCCCGAACTGCCCTGCCCACTGGCATAGTCGAAGCAACGAAAGAAGCCCTGGACGACCTCTCGGGGTGAGGCAGGGGGCCCGCAGGACCCCGAGAAGGTCTCTGCCCGGTGGCGCACCCTCCGGACGCGCCTGCACCTGCCGGAGGACCTCCGCATCCATGACTGGAGGCACAGCAAGGTCACGAACGATTTGGAGGCCGGGGAGAACCCCGTAGAGGTCTCAGCAAACGTCCGGCACCACTCGCCGGGCTACACGATGGCTCGGTACGCCCACTCACGTAAGGACGGAGCGCGGAAGCTCGCCGCCTCCGGAGCCGGACGACTCGGCCTGTCATCCCTCGTCTGACCTGGTGATTCGCTGGGCCATCGGTCACGTGATTGGTCACGCCACAGCCCAGAAAAGCAGAAAACCCCACATGAAGTGGGGTCTTAGCTGGTGTCCGAGGGGGGACTTGAACCCCCACGCCCGATAAAGGGCACTAGCACCTCAAGCTAGCGCGTCTGCCATTCCGCCACCCGGACCAGGTGTTTGTCTCGCAGGCTTGCTCCCCGCGGCGACAGAGATAACTCTACCAGGGGTTCGAGGTGGTATTCACCCGCATATTG
This sequence comes from Streptomyces sp. NPDC031265, assembly GCF_055570295.1. Lineage (NCBI taxonomy): Bacteria > Bacillati > Actinomycetota > Actinomycetes > Kitasatosporales > Streptomycetaceae > Streptomyces > Streptomyces sp. NPDC031265. The sequence continues at coordinate 348,204 of NZ_JBVIHM010000003.1, read as the reverse complement.
CGTGGTCAGGGGATCGCTGGACCTTGGCATGGGTGAGGTTTGGGGTGGCTCGGCCCTTGATCGGCGGGGTGGGGGCAAAGGGTGGTCGTGTGCGCACTCAGCGTGAATCGCGCATGGCGCTGCGCAGGGCGGAACGCGCGACCATGTGGGTATCGCGGCGGGCTCGCCGGGCGTGGGGCGGAGGGCGGCGCGGGGTGCGGGCCTAGCCTCGGGGCGTGGGCACCGGGGAGCGTTATCGGCGGCCGCGGATGTTGTCGCCGCTGCGGGAGCATCTGCGGGACAACTTCTGGTTCGCGCCGAGCGCGGCGCTGGCGCTGGTGTGCGTGCTGTGGCTGCTGGCGCACTGGCTGGACACGGCGATCGTCGAGGAGCTCCAGCGGCAGCAGGAGTACGAGGCGGTCGGCGATCTGATCGGGATCGTCGACGACCTGAAGACCGTGATCACCACCGTCAGCTCGGCGATGATGACCTTCATCGGTGTCGTCTTCAGCATCTCGCTGGTCGCCGTGCAGATGGCGAGCGGGCAGTTCACTCCGCGTGTGGTGCGGATCTTCGTACGGTCGCGGATCACCAAGCTGACCCTCGCCGTCTTCCTGGCGACCTTCGCGCTGTCGCTGCTCGTCCTCACCTCGTACAGCGGGGAGACCGATCCCAAGGTCGTGGAGAGCGTGCCCATCGCGCAGAGCCTGCTCACGATCGCCATGGTCGCGCTGAGTCTGCTGCTCTTCATCGCGTATGTGAACACCACGCTGCGGCTGATGCGCGTCGGGCACGTCGTCGACCGGATCACCGTCGAGGCGTTCCGGGTGGTGCTCAAGGTGCCTCGGGGAGAGATGGGCGACGAGCCGCTGCCGGTGGAGAGCGGGCAGGTGGGGCACAGCGGGCGGGCCGGCGTGCTGCGGGACGTGAACATCGCGAGGCTCGTGCGCGCGGCCCGGCGCCAGGGCGTCGTCCTGCGGCTGATCCCCAGGATCGGGGACTTCGTGGTGCCTGGCACACCCGTGCTCGCGGTGCACGGCGGGCGGGCGCCGTCGCGCGGGGCACTCGGGTACACCGTGTCGGTGGGGGTGGAGCGCACGTTCCACCAGGACCTCGGGTTCGGGCTGCGGCAGCTCTGCGACATCGCGCTGCGGGCCCTCTCCCCTGCCGTGAACGATCCGACGACGGCCGTGCAGTGCCTCGACCGGATCGTGCAGCTGCTCGCCGAGGCCGCGCACCGGCCGCTCGGCGCCGTGGGACACCGTGACCGCCAGGGTGCCGTACGGCTGGTGCAGCCCGTTCCCTCCTGGGAGAACCTCGTCGACCTCGGCTTCACCGAGATCCGTACGTACGCCGTCGGCAGCCCGCAGGTCACCCGGCGGATCGTGGCGGCCCTGGACGAACTGCTGCGGCTGGCTCCCGAGCAGCGGCGCCCGCCCCTCCTCCGGCACCGGGCCCTGCTCGTCCATGCCGTGGAACGAGACGTTCCGGAGGCGGCCGAGCGGGCGTTCGCGCTGGAGGCGGACCGGCAGGGGATCGGCTAGCCCGCGCCTGCCCCGGCCCCGCCCTCCCCGTCGGCCGCCCCACCGCCAGTGGTTGACTGCGCCCATGAGAATTGGCGACACGGTCGACGACTTCAAGCTCCCCGACGAGACCGGCACCCTCCGCACCCTCTCCGGGCTGGTGGCCGAGGGCCCCGTGGTGCTCTTCTTCTACCCGGCGGCCTTCACCCCCGGCTGCACCGCCGAAGCGTGCCACTTCCGCGACATCGCCGGGGAGTTCCGGGCGCTCGGTGCCCAGCCGGCCGGCATCAGCGCCGACGCGGTGGAGCGGCAGGCGGAGTTCGCGGAGAAGCACTCCTTCGGCTATCCCCTCCTCTCGGACTCCGACGGCGCGGTACGGGAACTGTTCGGCGTCAAGCGCGGGTTCAGCATGGCCCCGACCAAGCGCGTCACGTTCGTCATCGACACCGACCTCCGGGTGCTGGAGATCGTCAAGAGCGAGATCCGTATGAGCGTCCACGCCGACCGCGCCCTCGCCGCCCTGCGGAAGCGCGACGCGTAGCCATCGGTACCCCCGTACTCGTTCGGGCGCGCCGGCGCTCCGGCTGCCCGGGGTCGGGGCAGCGCTCCGACCCCGGGCAGCCGTTCGCGTACGGCAGCGTCCGCGTACTCGGGAGACCGGCGCCTCCTACGCGTACGACTCCGGGAAGTTCCCCGGCAGCCGCTCCCCCGCCGGGCCCTCGGTCACCGCCCGTACGAGCAGTTCGCCGCCGACGAAGGCGCCGCGCCACGAGGCGCCGAAGCCGCCGAAAAGCTCCTCGCGGTCACCGCGCGAACGCGGCTTGCCCCGGCCGACCTTGAACGCCCGGATCTGCGGGGCCAGGCGCGCGTACGTCTCCGGGTCGTCGGTCGACAGGCTGGCGACCAGCGCCCCGTTCGAGGCGTTCATGGCGGCCAGGAGCTCCGCCTCCGTGTCGACGAGGACGATGGTGTCGACCGGGCCGAACGGCTCCGCGTGGAACAGCGGTGAGGACGACGGCGGGTTGAGCAGGGTCACCGGCGGCAGATACGCGCTGGTGTCCTGGCCCGACAGGAAGCGGCCGTCGGCGAGGCTGCCCCGGTGCAGTGGGACGGCGCCCCGGTCGATCGCCTCGGCGACCTGGTCGCCCAGCTCCTTCGCCTTCGCCGCGTTGATGAGCGGCCCGAAGTCCAGCTCGGGCAGGGCGCCTTCGGGGTGCTCGACCGCGAGGGGGTGGCCCGTGCGGACCGTGTGGACCGCCGGGAGGTACGCGGCGAGGAACCGGTCGAAGAGCGCGCGCTGCACGACGAACCTCGGATACGCGGTGCACCGCTGCTTGCCGTAGTCGTACAGCTTCGGGATGGCGGCGGACAGCGCGTCCCAGTCCGTGTAGTTCCAGATTCCCCAGGTGTTGAGTCCTTCCTGTTCGAGGATGTGCCGCTTGCCGATGTCGGTGACGGCCGTGGCGATGCGCGCGCCGGTGTCGCGGCCGCCGACGAACGACACACAGCCGATCTCCGGCGAGCGCACCAGGGCCTCGGAGAGCTCGCCGCCGCTGCCGCTGACGAGGGTGACGGGGATGCCCTCGCGCGCGGCCAGCGCACTGGCCAGGGTGAGGCAGGAAAGGCCGCCGTCGGTCGGGGTCTTGGCGATGACCGCGTTGCCCGCCAGTGCCTGTACCAGCATTGCGTGAACGAGCACGCTCATCGGATAGTTCCAGCTCGCGATGTTGGAGACGGGGCCGTCGAGGGGTGTGCGGCCCTCCAGCATCGCGTCGATGTTCTCCACGTACCAGCGGACGCCGTCGATGGCCCGGTCCACGTCGGCCTGGGCCAGCCGCCAGGGCTTGCCTATCTCCCAGACGAGGAGCAGGGCGAGGAGTTCACGGTGTTCGGTGAGGGCGTCGAGGGTGGCTCCGACGCGGGCGCGGCGCTCGGGCAGCGGGATGTGCTGCCAGGCGCGGTGCTGGTCGAGGGAGGCGCGGACCGCCTGTTGGGCGGTGGGCGCGTCGAGCCGCGGCGGGCCCGCGATGGGGCTGCCGTCGACCGGGCTGGTGGCCGGCAGGGCGCGTCCGTCGGGCTGCCACTGGCCGCCCCAGAGGTTGAGGACGCGGTCGTCCCGGAACGCCTCGGGGGCGATCGCCCGGCAGCGCTGCCAGGCGTCGGCCCAGGCGGTGCCGGGCTTGAGGATGAGGGTGGGTGCCATCTGTGGGTCTCCGCTCGGGTCGGGCGGGGCAGGAGGTGGCGCTGGCCGCCCTCGCACCGGGCGGCCGTACGGCGACGTTAGTGACAAGGGGACCTGCCGCGATACGCACCCACGGTCAATTATGAGTGACATCACGTGAGGCCGGGGCCTGTTCGGGGTGCGGCGGGGCGGCCGGGCGGAGCTGAGGTCGGCGACGATGCGGAAGAGGTTGTCGGCCTCGTCGGGGTCGAGCGCGGCGGACGGATCGTCCCTCCCGATCACGGGACCGGCGGTGGGAAGGGGTGGGGATCAGGCCGGTGAGAACAGGTGGTCGCTGATGAACCGGGCCGCGCCGGTGACACCGGCGACCGGCCCCAGCTCGCCCGGCCGGGGCGCGAGCCGGATGTTGTGGGAGCGGCGGCCGCCGCGCGAGGCGGCGAGGCCGTCGGCCACATCGGGCCCCCTCAGGCGGCGGTCCCCGGTTCGCTCTCCCGGCGACGCGATCGTCACGCTCGATTGGCTGTCGGCTACGGTCTGCCGATCGTGAAGTCCAGTGCGCCCCGTCCCCCGCGGCCGGTTCCGCGCCCCTGGCGCCGGCCCGTCACGGACAGCGGATGACCTGGCCCGCGTACGAGAGGTTGCCGCCGAAGCCGAAGAGCAGGACCGGGTCGCCGGTGCCGATCTCGCCGCGTTCCACCAGCTTGGACAGGGCCATCGGGATGCTGGCGGCCGAGGTGTTGCCGGACTCCACCACATCGCGGGCGATCACCGCGTTCACCGCGCCGATCTTGCGGGCCACCGGTTCGATGATGCGGAGATTGGCCTGGTGCAGTACGACGGCGGCCAGTTCCTCGGGGGTGACCCCGGCGCGCTCGCACACCCGGCGGGCGATGGGCGGCAGCTGGGTGGTCGCCCAGCGGTAGACGGCCTGGCCCTCCTGGGCGAAGACGGGCGGGGTGCCCTCGATCCGTACGGCGTGGCCCATCTCGGGGACCGAGCCCCACAGGACCGGACCGATCAGCTCCTCCTCCGCGGCCTCCACCACCGCCGCTCCTGCGCCGTCGCCGACCAGGACGCACGTGGTGCGGTCGGTCCAGTCGGTGACCCCGGTCATCTTGTCGGCGCCGATGACCAGGGCCCGGGTGGACGAGCCGGCCCGGACGGCGTGGTCGGCGGTGGCCAGGGCGTGGGTGAAGCCCGCGCAGACGACGTTGAGGTCCATGACGGCGGGCGAGCCCATGCCGAGGCGGGCGGCGACCCGGGCCGCGGTGTTCGGGGAACGGTCGATCGCGGTGGAGGTGGCGACCAGGACAAGGTCGATGTCGGCGGGGGTCAGCCCGGCGGCGGCCAGCGCCTTGGCGCCGGCGTGCGCGGCCAGCTCGTCGACGGGTTCGTCGGGCCCGGCGACGTGGCGGGTGCGGATGCCGACCCGGCTGCTGATCCACTCGTCGTTGGTCTCGACCATGGCGGCGAGCTCGTCGTTGGTGAGCACCTTGGCGGGCTGGTAGTGCCCGAGCGCGACGACGCGTGAGCCTCGCATGCCGGTCATGCCGCGGTTTCCCCTCGTAGGACATCAGGAGCCATCCAGTCTTCGTGGCTACCGACCGGTACGGAGGCGCGAGATCCAACAGGCTTCCCGGCGCACCTTTGGAGCCTTGTGTCAGCTCCCGGGCGTAGTGCCCGGCCGGGCGCCCGCTCCCTTGACCGCCCCGGGGCATTTTGACGCTGGCCGACGAGCCCGTACGCGTCCCTGAAGGAGCGACCCTCGTGGATTACCGCCGGGCCGCGGGCAAGGACGTCCCCGCCCTCTGCCCGACGACGGTCTGCGCGTACTGCGGCATCGGCTGCAACCTCACCCTCCATGTGCAGGACAATGAGATCGTCAAGGTCACCTGCCGCACGACAACCCGGTGCCCCATGGCAACCTCCGCATCAAGGGCCGCTTCGGCTTCCAGCACGTACAGACTTCCAGCACGTACAGAATCGGGAATGAGATGGGACGGGTCACCGAGCGCCGCCGCGTCATCCGCATCCGGGACGGGGCCGTCTCCGCCCGGCCGGACACGCTGGTGGCCGAGGAGCCACTGGAGATCCGGCTGAACGGCAGACCACTGGCCATCACCATGCGCACCCCCGGCGACGACTTCGCGCTGGCGGCCGGGTTCCTGGTCAGCGAGGGCGTGCTCGCGGCGGCCGACGACGTGCAGTCGATCGTCTACTGCGCCGGGGCGACCGCCGACGGGGTCAACACGTACAACGTGGTGGACGTGAAGCTCTCCCCCGGCGTCGAGGTCCCCGACATCACCCTGGAGCGCAACGTCTACACCACGTCGTCGTGCGGGCTGTGCGGCAAGGCCAGCCTCGACGCCGTCCGTACACAGGCGCGCTTCCCGATCGCCGACGCTCCCCCGGTCCGTGTCACCCCCGAGCTGCTCGCGAGCCTCCCCGACCGACTGAGGGCGGCCCAGCGGGTGTTCGACAGGACCGGAGGTCTGCACGCGGCCGCGCTCTTCTCGGAGGAGGGCGAGCTCCTGGACGTACGGGAGGACGTGGGGCGGCACAACGCGGTGGACAAGCTGGTGGGGCGGGCCCTTCAGGACGGGCGGCTTCCGCTGTCGCGGGCGGTGCTGCTGGTCTCGGGGCGGGCCTCGTTCGAGCTGGCCCAGAAGGCCGTGATGGCCGGGATACCGCTGCTCGCCGCCGTCTCGGCGCCCTCGTCGCTCGCCGTGGACCTGGCCGCCGAGACGGGGCTGACCCTGGTCGGCTTCCTGCGGGGCGCCTCCATGAACGTGTACGCGGGCGAGCACCGCATCGCCCTGGAGGCTCCGGCCGCCCAGGGCTGACGGGCCCGCCCGCCGTACGGGACCGGGCCCGGCCGGCGGGGAGCGCCCCCTGCGCCGACCCGGGCGCCGCCGTTCACGGGAAGCGGGCCGGGTGCCGTACGCCCCCGCCCTACTCCGGCTCCTCCGCGCCCACCCGCCGGAGCAGCGCCATCAGCTGCTTGCGCTCGGCCGCGCTGAGCGGTGCCAGGAGTTCGTCGTTGGCCCGCTCGGCCGCCGCCGCGCAGCGCGCCAGCATCGCCTCCCCCTCCGGGGTGACCGTGACCGCGTTCTTGCGGCGGTCGCGGGGGTCCGGCTCGCGTACGACGTACCCGTCGGACTGGAGGTCGTTGAGGACGCCGACCAGGTCCTTGGGGTCGAGCGAGATCCGGCGCCCGAGCTCGGCCTGGGCGAGCGGCCCGTACTCGGACACGGCCGCCAGCACGGCGTGGTGCCACATCTTGGCGCCCTCGCGTGCGATGGCCGCCGCCACGAGGCCCCGGCCCCGGGTGGCCGCCCGGCCGAGGACCCAGCTGGGCAGGGCCTGGATGCGCTGGAGCGCGGGGAGGGAGTCGGCGCGTTCGGTCACGTCGTCGACCTTACCCCCATAATCGTTGGACTTCCCAATGACTTCTGTTCTATCGTGAGACTCGTTGGGGCCACCAACGAATTCATCCACACCGGGAGAGTCCATGCGCCGTGTTCGCTTCGAGGTCAACGGCGGCCCCGAGGTCCTGTTCACCGAGGACGTCGAGGCCCCCGCGCCCGGCCCCGGCGAGCTGCTGGTCCGCACCGACGCCATCGGCGTCACCCTGCCCGTCGTCCGCAAGGTGCGCGAGGGCCGTGAGCCGTTCCCGCTCGGTGGCGAGGTCGCGGGCACGGTGGTCGCGGTCGGCGAGGGCGTCACCGCCTTCGCGCCGGGCGACCGCGTGACGGGGCTCTGCTTCTCGTACGGATACGCCGAACTGGCCGTCCTCCACGAGGCCATGACCTCTCGCATCCCCGACCACGCCTCCTCAGTCGAGGCGGTCGCGCTCGTCCGCAGCGGTCTGGTGGCGCGCGGCGCCTACGAGTCGGGGCGGCCCCGGCCGGGCGAGTCGGTCCTGGTGACGGCGGCGGCGAGCGCGGTCGGGCAGATCGCGCTCCAGCTCGCCCGGGCGGGCGGCGCGAGCCGGGTGGTCGCTGCCGTGAGCTCGGCCGAGAAGGCCGATTTCGTACGGGAGATGGGCGCCGACGAGGTCGTGCTCTACGGCGACGAGTCCTGGGGCGAGCCGGTCGACGTCATCCTCGACGGCGTCGGCGGCGAGCTGCTCGCCCCGGCGGTGAAGGCGCTGGCGCCCGGCGGCCGGCTGGTCGCGTTCAGCTCCGGCGGCGGCACGGTCGAGGTCTATGACCTGCTGGTCGGCGGCAAGTCCGTGATCGCCTTCCAGATGGCGCTGATCGCCCGCGGCAAGCCGGAGCTGTACGCGGCCTGGCGCGACGAGCTGTGGGAGCTGCACCGCGACGGCAGGCTGCGCGCCGCCGTCCACGCCGAGCTGCCTCTGGAGGAGGCCGCCCGCGCCCACGAACTGATCGACTCGCGGCGCAACTTGGGCAAGGTGGTGCTCGTCACCGGCGGCGCGTGAGGACGGCGGGCGGTGCGGCGCCGCGGTTTGGCGAGCCGGGCGCCGCCTCCTCCAGCGGTTCGCGCGCCCGCCTTCTGGCGATCACCGCGCAGACCATCAGCTGCATCTGGTGGAAGAGCATCAGCGGCAGCACCGCAAGCGCCGCCTGGGTGCCGAACAGGACGCTGGCCATGGGCAGCCCGGCCGCGAGGCTCTTCTTGGACCCGGCGAACTGGATCGCGATCCGGTCGCCCCGGCCGAACCCGAGCCGCTTCGCCCCGTACCAGCTCAGCGCGAGCATCGCGGCGAGCAGCACCGCCTCGACCCCGAGCAGCGCGCCCAGGCGGGCCGGGCTCACCTGGTGCCAGATGCCCCGGACCATGCCCTCGCTGAACGCGGTGTAGACGACCAGCAGGATCGAGCCCCGGTCCACCAGGCTCAGCACCTTCTTGTGCCGGGCGAGAAAACCTCCCACCCAGCGCCGCAGCAACTGCCCGGAGGCGAACGGGACCAGGAGCTGGACGGCGATCTTCAGCACCGAGTCCGCCGAGACGCCTCCGGCGCTGCCGCCGAGCAGCAGCGCCGCGAGCAGCGGGGTCACGAAGATCCCCGCCAGGCTGGAGAACGAGCCCGCGCAGATCGCCGCGGGCACGTTGCCGCGCGCGATCGAGGTGAAGGCGATCGAGGACTGGATGGTCGACGGGACCAGGCACAGGAACAGGAGCCCGTGGAAGAGGTCCGGCGTCAGCACCACCGGCACCAGCCCGCGCGCGGCGAGCCCCAGCAGCGGGAAGAGCACGAACGTACAGGCCAGGACCGTCACATGGAGCCGCCAGTGGCGCAGGCCGTCCAGCGCCTCCCGGGTGGAGAGCCGGGCCCCGTACAGGAAGAAGAGCAGCGCGACGGCCCCGGTCGACGCGCCGCCCGCCGCGTGCGCGGCGCCGCCGGAGACCGGGAGCAGCGCCGCCAGGGCCACCGTGGCGATCAGCGTCATGATGAACGGGTCGATCGGCAGCCAGGACGGCAGCGGGGGCGTGCGGCGGTTCATCGGCTCCACTCGGCTCTTCGCTCGGCGCTTCTCTTTGCCCTTCACGGGGGGCGCGTCGTACGGCGTGTGCGGTCGGGTCGCGCCCTCCCGATCATTCACCCCTCCGGGCCGATCGGGAATCCCGTACACCACTCTGACTGTCATCGCGTTCCGCGATAACCTGCTGCCGTGTACGAGCCGCACCAGCTCCGGACCTTCCTCGCCGTCGCCCAGACGCTCAGCTTCACGCAGGCCGCACGGCGCCTCGGCCTGCGGCAGTCCACGGTCAGCCAGCACGTGCGGCGTCTGGAGGAGGCGACCGGGCGGCCGCTGTTCAGCCGCGACACCCACAGCGTCCGGCTCACCGAGGACGGCGAGGCGATGCTCGGCTTCGCCCGGACGATCCTGGCCGCGCACGAGCGGGCGGCCGCCTACTTCACCGGGACCCGGCTGCGCGGGCGGCTGCGGTTCGGCGCCTCCGAGGACTTCGTGCTCACCCGGCTCCCGGAGGTCCTGGAGTCCTTCCGCCGGGACCATCCCGAGGTCGACCTGGAGCTGACGGTCGAGCTGTCCGGCACCCTGCACCGCCGGCTGGAGGCGGGCCGCCTCGACCTGGTCCTTGCCAAGCGGCGCCCCGGCGACACCCACGGCGAGCGGGTCTGGCAGGACACCCTCTGCTGGATCGGCGCGCCGGGGCTGCGCCTGGACCCCGACCGGCCGGTGCCGCTGATCCTCTTCCCGCCGCCGGGCATCACCCGGGCCCGGGCGCTTGAGGTCCTGGAGGAGCACGGGCGGCCGTGGCGGATCGCCTGCACCAGCGGCAGCCTGAGCGGACTGGTCGCGGCGGCCCGGGCGGGGCTCGGCGTGATGGCGCACACCCGCGGTCTGGTCCCGCCTGGGCTCGTACCGCTGCCGCCGAGGTCGGGGCTGCCCGAGCTCGGGCCGGTGGACTTCGTCCTGCTGCACGGCGGGCGCCGCCCCTCGGCGCAGGAGGCGGCGGACGCGCTCGCGGCGGCGATCCTGGCGAGCGGCCTCAGCCCGCGTACGTCAGCCGCTTGACCTGTCGCAGTAAGGGCGCGGTCTCGACGTGCCGGACGCCTTCCAGCGTGCCGAGCTTCTCGCTGAGGTACGTGTAGAGCCCGGCCGGGTCGCGGCAGATGACGACCGCGACGAGGTTGGCCGGGCCCGAGGTGGCACCGGCGAAGGCGACCTCGGCGTGGGAGGCGAGGGCCGCGCCCACGGCGGCCAGTGCCGAGGGCGCCACCGTGATCCACAGCAGCGCCCTGGTCCGGAAGCCGAACCGGGTCGTGTCGAACTCGACGTCGATGAACAGGGCTCCGGAGCGCAGCAGCTGGTCCAGGCGCCGCTTGACGGCGGACTCCGAGCGTCCGGTGGCCTTCTGGAGCTCGGGGCAGCCCGCCCTGCCGTTGCGCGCGAGCGCGGCCATCAGGGCCTCGTCCTCCTCGTCGAGCCGGATCGGGCCGGCTGAGGGCTCCACCGGCTCGGGCAGCAGCGCGGCCCGCTCCTCGGCGGTGAGCGCCGAGTCCTTGGCGAACCAGCCGAGCGGGCCGCCGAAGAAGCGGTGGAGCAGCTGGTGGGCGCCGATCTCCACGATGCTCGGGGTGCGCGGCAACTTGCCGAGCAGCAGCGCCTCATGGTCCTCGGGCCGGCGCGACGCGGTCGTGCAGACCACCTCGGTGCCGCCCGAGGTCAGCCCGATCCAGGCGGTGTCGGGCCGCCGGGCCAGCGCCGTGGCGATGGAGACGGACGCGTCGGGGGTGCAGCGCAGCCGCAGCATCCAGCGGGTGTGGCCGAGCCGTTCGGTGTCGCGGACCCCGACGACCCGCAGCTCGCCCTCCGTGTACAGCCTGCGGTAGCGGCGTGCGACGGTCTGGTCGGAGACGCCGAGCACGGCGGCGATCCGGCTGAAGGGGGCCCGGCCGTCCAGAACGAGCGCGCTCACCAGTCGCTGGTCCAGTTCGTCGAACTCGGGTGAATCCATCGGCCTGAGCCCTTCCGATGTCGGATTCCTGCGTGATGGACGAACTGGGTGGAACTTCGGTTCGGCCGGGACCGATCGTACGGGACGTCGAACGAACCAAGTCGGAGGAATGCAATGCGCAAGTGGGGGCCGTTGGTCGCCGTGTGTCTGGGAACGTTCATGCTGCTGCTGGACGTGACCATCGTGACGGTGGCTCTGCCGGACATGGCGAGTTCGCTGGACGCCTCGCTCTCCAGCCTGCAGTGGGTGATCGACGTGTACGCGCTGGCGCTGGCCGCGCTGCTGCTCGGCGCGGGCGCGGGCGCCGACGCGGCGGGGCGCCGGAAGTTCTACGCGGCGGGCACGGTGCTCTTCGCGGGCGCCTCGCTCGCCTGCGGTCTGGCGGGCGACGCGGGGACGCTGATCGCGATGCGCGCGCTCCAGGGGATCGGCGCCGCCGCGATGTTCGCCACCACGCTGCCGCTGCTCGGCGCCGCCTACCAGGGCCGCGACCGCTCGGTGGCGCTCGGCGTGTGGGGTGCGGTCAACGGCGCGGCCGCGGCCCTCGGCCCGATCCTGGGCGGGCTGCTCACCGAGGGCTTCGGCTGGCGGTGGATATTCTTCGTCAACCTGCCGGTGAGCGCGGCCGCGGTATGGCTGACGGTCCGGGTGGTCCACGAGTCCAGGAGCCCGGCGGCCGGCCGCACCGACTGGGCGGGCACGGCCCTGTTCGCGCTCTTCGCCGGAACCCTCACCTACGGGGCGGTGAACGCGGGCACCGACGGCTGGGGCGCCTCCCGCACGCTGCTCTCCTTCGCCGTGTCGGCGGCCGCGCTGCTGGTCTTCGTCGTGGTGGAGAACCGCGCGGAACGGCCGCTGATGGATCTTTCGCTGCTGCGGCGCCCGGCGTTCGTCGGCGTCCTGGTGGCGGCGCTCGCCCTGAACTCGGCCGCCTTCGGGGTGCTCCCGTACACCTCGATCTGGCTCCAGACGCTCCTGGACATGAGCCCGGTGACCGGCGGTCTGGCGCTCGTGCCGCTGGCGCTCGCGTCGTTCGTGACCTCGGCGCTGGGCGGCCGGTTCCTGCACGGGGTCTCGCAGCGGCTGCTGATCTGCCTCGGGCTGCTGCTGATCGCCGCCGGACTGTTCGGCCAGTCGCTGCTCGACGCGGACTCCGACTGGACGACGCTGGTCGCCGGTCTCGTGGTGACCGGCATCGGCGTGGGCCTGGTCAGCCCGGCGCTCGCGTCGGCGGCGCTCGCCTCGGTGCCGCAGCGCAGCAGCGGCATGGCGACGGGCGCGATGAACACCATGCGCCAGCTCGGCTACGCGGTGAGCATCGCGGTGTTCGGCACCCTCGCCACCTCCCGGATGGCCGACTCGCTGCACAGCACGCCGCAGGCCCGGGCGCTCGCGGGCGGCGCGGCCGGTTCGCTGCGCGGCCGGGTCCCCGACGAGGCGCTGCACACCGCGTTCGCCTCGGGCCTGAACGGAGCCGCGGTCGCGGCCGGGGCGCTCGCCGTGGTGGCCGGGCTCGCCGTGTTCGCACTGGTACGGACGCCGGCGGCCGCACCCGCCCAGGTCCGTACCAACGGCGCGGTCCCCGTAGAGCGGGCGTGACCGGGTCGTACAGATTCCGTGGAGAAAAAACCGCCCGCATCTGACTCCAGGGTCAGAATGCGGGCCGGGCGGGCCATGAGCAGCCGCGCCCACGGTGCTGACCTGTGGTGATGGCGATCACTGTCGCACTTGACCGTATTCCTTGACGCCCCTCCCGTCGGGACCCCGGGTGGGGTACCGTCACCGGCGCTGTGCGGAGCGCCACAAGGAGCAGGGTATTGCGCGAGTTCACTGTCCCACCCATGGCGACGGCGCCTCACGTCGGCGGGCTGGCGGACGTCGTGTTCGACCATGCCCTCGACGATCCCGACCGGGTCGCGCTGGCCCGCAAGGACGCGGCGGGCCAGTGGCAGGACGTGACCTCGGCACGCTTTCGCGACGAGGTGCTGGCGCTCGCCAAGGGGCTGATCGCGGACGGTGTCCGGTTCGGCGACCGGGTCGCCGTGATGTCCCGCACCCGCTACGAGTGGACGCTCTTCGACTTCGCGCTGTGGTCCATCGGCGCCCAGTCGGTGCCCATCTACCCGACCTCCTCCGCCGAGCAGGTCTTCTGGATGCTGCACGACTCCGAGGTCACCGCGTGCGTGGTCGAGCACGAGGACCACGCCATGACCATCGGCTCGGTGGTGGACCGCCTTCCCCGCCTCAAACGGCTGTGGCAGCTCGACGCGGGGGCGCTGGCCGAGCTCCTCGCGGCGGGCGGGCAGATCGACGACGACGTGGTGCACCGCCACCGGCGCGCGGTCACCCCCGAGTCGACCGCGACCGTCATCTACACCTCCGGTACGACCGGCCGCCCCAAGGGCTGTGTGATCACCCACGCCAACTTCATGTTCGAGGCGGACACCATGGTCGCCCGCTGGGAGCCGGTGTTCCACTCGCGCCCCGGCGACGAGGCGTCGACCCTGCTCTTCCTGCCGCTGGCGCACGTTTTCGGCCGGATGGTGGAGGTCGCCGCGGTCCGGGGCCGGGTCAAGCTCGGCCACCAGCCCGCGCTCTCCGCCTCCGCGCTCCTGCCCGACCTCCAGTCCTTGCGGCCCACCTTCATCCTGGCGGTCCCGTACATCTTCGAGAAGGTCTTCAACGCCGCCCGCCGTCGCGCCGAGGCGGACGGGAAGACCGGCCCCTTCGACAAGGCCGTGGAGATCGCGGTGAAGTACGCGGAGGCGATGGAGCAGAAGGCCTTCGGTCTGGGGCCCGGACCGTCGACGGCACTGCGGATGCAGCACCAGTTCTTCGAGAAGGTCGTGTACGGCAAGGTCCGCGAGGCGATGGGCGGCCGGGTGCGGCACGCCATGTCCGGCGGCTCCAGCATGGGCCGCCGCCTGGCGCTGTTCTTCGCCGGCGCGGGCGTGACGATCTACGAGGGGTACGGACTGACCGAGTCCACGGCCGCCGCCACCGCCAACCCTCCCGAGCGCACCCGGTTCGGCACAGTCGGCCAGCCCGTGCCGGGCACCACGGTGCACATCGCGGAGGACGGCGAGGTGTGGCTGCACGGCGGCCAGATCTTCTCCGGCTACCTCAACGAGCCCAAGGCGACCGAGAAGGTGCTCAAGGACGGCTGGCTGGCCACCGGCGACATCGGCGCCCTCGACGAGGACGGCTATCTGACCATCACCGGCCGCAAGAAGGAGATCCTGGTGACCTCCGGCGGCAAGAGCGTCTCGCCGGTGGCCCTGGAGGAACGGGTGCGGGCGCACCCGCTGGTGGCCCAGTGCATCGTCGTCGGCAACGACCGCCCGTACATCGCTGCCCTGGTCACCCTCGACCAGGAGGGCGTGGACCACTGGCTGGCGATGCGCAACAAACCGTCGATGACCGCGTCCGAGCTCGTACGCGACCCCGACCTGGAGACCGAGGTGCGGCGCGCGGTGGTCGCCGCCAACACCCTGGTCTCCCAAGCCGAGCAGATCCGTACCTTCCGGATCCTCGCCCATCAGTTCACCGAGGAGCACGGTCTGCTCACCCCGTCGCTGAAGCTCAAGCGGCGGGCCATCGAGGAGGCCTACACGGTGGAGGTGGACGCCCTGTACCGCTGAGCCGTCGCGGTACAGGGCGCGCCGCTCCCCCTGTCAGCCGGTCAACTCACCTCTCACTCCGGTCACTTGATCAGGACCTTGAAGAGCTTGTCCGAGCCGTCGGGCGCGTTGCCGTTGTTGTCGCAGTTGGTGGTCGACAGCCACAGCGCGTCCTCGCCGGGCACCTTGGTGACGGTGCGCAGCCGTCCGTAGGAGCCGACGTAGTACGCGGTCGGTGTGCCCACGCTCTCGGTGTCGCCGTTGATGGGGACGCGCCACAGCCGCTCGCCCTTGAGCGCCGCCATGTAGATCACGTTGCGGACGATGGCGATGCCGCTGGGCGAGGCCTGGGCGACGGGCCAGGACGCCTTCGGGTTGGTCATCCCGGCCGTGGAGCAGGAGCCCTCGCAGATCGGCCAGCCGTAGTTGCCGCCCGGCTTGATGAGGTTGAGCTCGTCCTTGGAGCTGTTGCCGAACTCGGCCTCCCACAGCCGCCCGTTGCGGTCGAACGCCAGGCCCTGCGGGTTGCGGTGGCCGTAGCTGTAGACGTAGGTGCCGAACGGGTTGCCGGGGGCCGGCTTGCCGTCGGTGGTCATACGCAGGATCTTGCCGTTGAGGGAGCTCTTGTCCTGGGCGAGGTCGGGGGTCTGGGCCTCACCGGTCGAGGCGTACAGATACCCGTCCGGGCCGAAGGCGAGCCGCCCGCCGTTGTGGTACTTGCTCTTCTTGATCCCCTGGAGCAGGACGGTGTAGCCGCCGAGCGAACCGCCGTCGTACGTCATGCGCACCACCCGGTTGCCCTCGGAGGCGCTGTGCATGAAGTACACGTAGTGGTTGGCCGCCCACTTCGGGTCGACCGCGACGCCCATCAGGCCGCCCTCACCACTGGTGGTGACCGAGTTCGGTACGGTTCCGACCTGCGTCTTGGTGCCGCTCGGGGTCATTTCGAAGACCTTGAAGCTGTCCCGCTCGGTGACCAGCGCGCTCGATCCGTCCGGCATCCAGAAGGTGCCCCACGGGATGGTCCAGCCGCTGGAGAGCGTGCTGACGGAGGACGGGACACCGCCGTCGCTCTGGCAGGCGCCGGTGGTGAAGGTGACCGCGTTGCCGGGCGGCGAGGTGTTGCCGCCCGCGTCCTTGGCGACCACGGTGAGCGTGTACGGGCTGTTGCAGGCGAGCCCGGTCACGGTGGTGCTGGTGGCGGGCGGTTTGCCGGAGACGGTCTTGTAGACGCTGGTGCCGCTGCGCACCTCGTAGGCGGTGACGCCCTTGTCGTCGGTGGAGGCGCCCCACTTCAGGTCCGCGCTGTTGGCGGTGACCTTGGACGAGGTGAGTGTGCCGGGCTTGGCCGGTGGGTTGGTGTCGGTGCTGGGCCGGGTGGCGCAGTCGGCGGCGGCGCTGGCCGGGGAGACGTTTCCGGCCGCGTCCCGGGCGAACACCGTGAGGTTGTACGGGGTGTTGGGGCTCAGGCCCGTGAGGGAATCGGAGGTGAGGTTGCCCGCCACCTCGCCGATCTTGTTGCCGTGCTCGTAGACGTCGTACATCGCGACGCCCACGTTGTCGCTGGAGGCACCCCAGCTCAGGGTGAGCGAGTCCTCGGTGATGGCCGAGCAGCTGGGAGCGCCGGGCGCGGTGGGTGCCTGGCCGTCGCCGCCGGAGGACGCGAAGTCGACGTAGTCGATGTTGGCGAGGCCCGTCGTGGTGGTGGCGCTGAGCCGGATCTTGTTGCTGCCGGCCTTGACCGGCGCGGTGAGGGTGGACGTGGCCCAGGTGTCCCAGTCGGTGGTGGCGTCGAAGGCGCGTGCGCTGGAGACGGCCGTGCCGTTGACCAGGACGTCGGCGGGGCGGTTGGCGGTGGTGCCGTTGGAGTAGCGGATGCCCACCGTCGCGTTGCCCGCGGCGGCCGCGTCGACCGTGAACTCGACGTAGGCGCCCACCGCGTTGTTGGAGTTGACGAACCCGGTGCCCGAATAGCCGGTGTGGTTGGTGTCGAGGGTGGAGCCCGCCGAGTAGGCGCCCTTCTCCGCCTCGTAGCGCGTGGGGGCGGCGGACGCGGACTGTGGCACCGCCTGCAACAGACCCGCGCAGAGCAGCAGCACGGCGCTCGCGGCCGTCTTCCTCGCGAGGCTTCTCGCAGGTCGTGGGGGTTGTGCGAGACGCATCTGATCCTCCTTCGACATCGTTACGGCACCCAGTAGTTGCCGGATGCGACGATCATGGACTGGAGCTGGACGCTGGCGCCGTAGTAGAGCTTCGGGTCCACCGGGGTGGCGGCGAGCTTGCCCCAGAGCGCGTCGAGCCAGGCCTGCGAGCCGGGGTCGGTGAGCGCCGCGACGGCGAAGGGAGCGGTGAACGCCATGTCCTTGCCGCTCTCGATGGCAGAGCCGCTGAGGTGGTAGCCCGTGACGATCTTGCTCGGGTCGCCGCCGGCCTTGGACTTGATCCAGCCGTTGAGCTTGCGCGCGGAGGCGAGCGAGACGGCGTCCCCGCTGGTCACCGCGTCCGTGGCGATCCGCCATGGGTCGCGGCAGGCGTTCCAGCTGAAGTCGCCGTCGTGGGAGCCTTCGAGCACCTTGCCCGGCGCGGGCTTGGGCGTGCCGTTGGTGTTGACGACGAAGTCGGCAAGCAGCCCTGTCGAGGCGGCGTATTTGGACTGCTGCGAGGTGATCAGGCTCTGGTGCGCGGTACGGATCGTGTCCCAGGCGCTGTCGCCGGTGGCGGTCCGGAACGCCCGGAAGTGGTCGATCAGCCAGTCCGAGGAACGGGTGATCCAGTGGTGGGACTCGCCGGACCCGGACCAGTCACCGAGCAGCATGAGGTGGGTGGTGGCGTTGACCTCGCTCTTCTTGATGGCGGCGATGTGCTTCACCGCCAGGTCCCTGTAGTTGTACGTGCCGGTGCTCCCCCACTGCTTGTCGGCGAGCAGCAGTCCGTAGGCCACGTCGAGATCGCCGTCGGTGGCCGAGTCGGAGCCGTCGACGCTCTTGCAGGAGGAGTCCTGCTCGGCGGCGAGCAGAGCGGAGTTGTTCACCGAGGGGTGGGCCAGGGTGTACTTGACCAGCCCGTCGAAGATCTTCTTGGCGTCGGCGTCCGCCCCCGCCATGAGGGCGGTGACGACCATGCCATACCCCTGCCCCTCGGCCACATACGGGTGGTCGGCGTCCGGCGAGATCACCTCGTACCAGCCGTTGCCGCAGTTGTGCTTCACGAACGCGGCCTTCCACGCCTTGTACGTGGTGACGACCTGCTGGTCGACCGCCGACTGCGAGCCGCTCGGCTTCAACATGCCTGCGACGTACGGGACTTGGTGGCTGCCGAACGGGACGGCCGGACCGGCTTCCGTGTTCGCCGCGGCGGCCGGCTGGGTGGTGGCGAGCGCGGCGGCCAGGAGGCCCACGACGGCCGCGAGGGCACCGGCCGCGGAACCGCGGAGCCGTACGGACTGCTGCCGTGTCATCGTCACTCCCTCAGCCGGTGTACTGGACGACGATCTTGGTGAAGGCGTAGGGCGCCTGGGATATCCCGCTGCACGCGTCTCCGCCGCCGCCCGAGCCGCACCGGCGGTCCCGGTTGACCGACCAGAAGGAGTACCGCGCGATGTGGTGCTGCTTGGCGTAGCCGAGGATGGTCTGGAAGTCGCCGGTGGTGACGGTCTCGCCGGCCTCGTCGGTCTTGCCGTTCATGGAGGACACACCGATGTGCCGGTACGCGGTGTCGTCGCCGTAGCCGTACGCGCTCTTCACCGCGGCCTTCAGCCCTTCGAGGGCGCTCACGGTGGCCGAGCCCATGGAGCCGCTGTGGCCGCCGAAGTCGAACGGCATGATCACCCAGCCGTCGTTGGCGAGCCCGGCCGCGGCGCCCTTCTTGATGAGGTCCTTGCCGTTGGCGTCCGGCCCGCCGGGCGTGGTGCCCATGGTCACGTAGGTGACGATCCCGGGGTTGTCCGTCTTGACGATCTTGAGCGCGTCGACGACCCTCTTGCGCACGGTCCCGTTGGAGAACTCGGTGTCCTCGATGTCGATGTCCAGCGCCTTCAGGTGGTACGCGTTGATCACCTTCTGGTAGGCGCCGGCCAGCGCGGAGGCGCTGGAGCACTTCTCGCCGAGCTTGTTGCCGCTCCAGCCGCCGACGGAGACGACGACGTCGCCGCCCGCGCCCCGGATGGCGTTGATCGCGGACTGGTCCGAGCCGCCGGTCAGCGCCCGCGACCCGTCCCACTTCGGGTTGCAGCCGCCATCGGAGAGGACGAAGGCGAGGGTGAACCACTTGACGCCGGTGGCGGCCATGACGTCGGTGGGCTTCTGCGGGCTGCCCCAGCCCAGGTACTCGTAGGGGGCGGCGGCCATGGTTCCCGCGGCGAGCGGCGGGGACGCGGACGCGGCGGCCTTGGGCACGGACGCGACCAGGGGCAGGACGAGACAGCTGAGGCCGGCGGCGACCGCGGCTACGCGGCGTCGGGGAGCGGCAACATGCATGGGGGGTTCCTTCCGAGGGAGAGTTAGGAAAGCTTCCTAACCAACACTGCATAGCAGTGCCTCAAGCGCCTGTTGTCAATGACTTGCGGGAGTCCGACTTCCGTTCGGCGTCGGCCTGTTGGGCCACTTGCGGTGGGAGTGCCCGGGATCATCCCCGGCCGGTGCGGCCCGGGTTCGCCGTGTTGACGGACGTGGGCCCGGCCCTGATCAGCCGGGTCTCACCGGGGCGCAGGGTCGCGCTGCAGCCGTCCGCCGGGCGTGACGTAGAACCCGAACCTCGGGCCGCGCGCGTGGAGTTGGTCGGCGAGCGCCTTGATCCCGGACGGGAACTTCGCCGCGTCCACCGCCCAGCGCCCGTACCCGTCCACCACGAAGCCGTTCGCGTCGTGCTTCTGGTAGAAGTCGTCGAGGTTGACGTACAGGAACCCGTGGTCCTTGAGGCCGCTGCTCGCCATCGCGTCGGCCTGCGCCTTGGACTTGGCCTCGGTGGGGGTGCGCCGCACGAAGGACCAACCGGACCGGCCCATCGCCGGCCTGACGGTCTGTCCGCTGTCGGAGGCGGGGACCGACGCCGTGGTTGCCGGGGCGGAGCCCGCGTACGCCGAGCCCAGCCAGGTCTCGTCGATGCGCAGGCGCTTGTAGCGGGTGGTGTCGGAGGAGGCGGCGTAGGTGCTGGTCACCTCGAGGCGGACGTGGCGGGTCGTGGCCGCCGGGATGTCGATGACCGCGACGCCCCGCGCACTGGGCAGCGTGCCGGACTTCACCGGGCTCCCCCAGTTGCTCCCGTCCGCGCTGACGTACACCTTGTAGCCCTTGATGCGCGCCGACTGCTCAGTGTCGGAGCGCGCGTAACTCACCGAGTCCTCACGCTGGTTGACGCCCAGGTACTGGACCTTTTCGGCCGAGCCGAGGTCGTAGTCGAGCCGCACCGGGAGGGTCTTGTTGCTGTCCCAGTACGTCAGATGGCTGCCGTCGGCCGCGGCCGCCGCCCCGTGACCGCTCGCCGAGGCACTGGCGGTCACGGTGTAGGTGCCGGCCGGGATGATCCCGGTGCGCCCGGCCGTGGTGACCTTGAAGACGGTGTCGTACGGGTCCCAGCCGCCCAGGCCGCTGAGGGTGAGCGCGCCGCCGGACTGGCCGTACCGGATCGCCGCGCCGGTGCGGAGGTTGGTCACCCCGGTCACCCGGTAGCCGTTGTCGCGCAGCTTGAGGGTCGAGGTGCTCGGCGGGGTGATGACGTGGACGTACTGCTGGTCGGGGTCGGTCTTGCTGATGGTGGTGACGCCGTGGGCGCCGTCGTTCCAGAACCCGGGCTTGAGCCCGCCGTACAGATAGCCGCCGCCCTCGACGCCGTGCAGCGACTCCCAGACGGGGCTCAGATAGCCGTTGGCGAAGTCGTTGAAGGAGGCCTGGTTGGACGGGAACTTCCCGTTCACCTGGGCCGTTTCCGCCATGAGGGCTTTCACCGACGACCCGGCGTTGGTGACGAGCCGTCCCAGGGTGAGCTTCTTGTCGACGCTCGGATTCGATCCGTCGTACCACCAGGCGCCGGTGGACGGCAGTTTGAAGTCGGCCTCGGTGAGCCGCGGCTGCGCCGTGTAGACCGCCTGCGGATAGTCGTAGGAGGGACTCATCCCGGTCTTCTGCTCATTGCTGATCATATCCATGACCGGCGTGTCTTCGTTGTTGTTGCTGAGTGTGAAGGAGGGGCGTTTCTGCTGGATCTGGGCATACAACTGGTGGCTCTCCCAGTAGGCGTTGTCGTTGTCGATCCAGAAGCCGCCGAGGTCGGGGTAGCGGTCCATGACCTCGAAGAAGTTGTCGTAGCTGAACTGCCCGAACCCGTCGCGGGTGGTCAGGTCGACAGAGCCGCCCTTGTACGAGGAGTAGGCGGCGGAGTCCAGCCACTCATGGCCGCCCTCGTTGTGCCACTGGGGGTCGTCGGTCATATAGAGGATGGTCTTCAGGCCCTTGGCCTTGGCGGCCGCGATCAGCTCGCCCAGGAAGTCCCGCTTGGTCGAGCAGCTGCCGGGGATCTTCGACGGCCAGGGGCGGGCGTAGCCGAGACGGCTGTGGAAGGTGGCGAGGACCAGATACTGCGCGTGCAGCTTCTGCGCCTCCCTCACCCAGTAGTCCGGGGTCCAGCCGCCGCTGGTGGCGTCCGACTCCCAGGCCGGGCAGCTGGTGTGCGCGGGCGCGGTCCGCACGCCCCAGTGCAGGAAGAGCCCGGAGGTCGAGGCGCGCAGGAAGTCCTGGCGCGGGTTGTCGAGGTGGGTCGCCTCGTCGCGGGGCGCGGTGGGTGTGCACGAGGGGGTGGAGCCGGAGTCGGCGGTCCGCAGGGCGCCGCCGGAGGTGTTCGCGCTGTCGGCGACGCAGTAGCCGCCGACGCTCTGGAAGCCCAGGTCGTGCGGGCTGCCGCTGCCGCGCTGTGCGGTGAACCGGGTGAACCTCATCGGGCCGCCGCCGTTGGCGATGACCGCGGGGCGCCCGTCGTTGGCGGTGAACCGCACCGAGCTGTCGGTGAAGGAGACGTTGTCGGCGTTGTGCAGATACCAGCCGTAGGCGGGGCGGGTGCCGATGCTGTCCGGGTTGTAGTCCGTGGAGGTGTCGCTCGGTACGCCGGTCGACATGGTGGCGCTGCCGCCGGGGACGGTGAGGTCGACGTGGGTGAACGTCACACCGTTGATGTGGTTCGCGCCTGACTCGCCCCACAGGGTCGGGCTGAAGGAGGGGCTGCTGCCGGTCGCCGTGATGTTGTCGTACGTGACGTCGGCGATGTGCCCCACGCCGGGGTTGTTGCCGCAGCGTTTGCGGGTGCCGATCTTCAGCATGATCGGCGAGTGCACGTTGGTCATGGTGATGTCGCGGTAGTGGACGTCGCTGATGTCGGCGCCGTCCATCGACACCATGCCGAGGCCCGACTTGTTCGCGCCGTTGATGGTGATCGCCTGGAACTGGTAGTCGGTGAAGTCGCCGCAGGTCTCCGAGCCGAACATCAGCGCGTTGCAGCACTTCGCGGACAACTTGCTGTCCTGGACGCTGACATGGCCGCTGGGCAGCTTGGCGCCGAGGGCGTAGTCGCTCTTGAAGACCAGGGCGTCGTCGTTGGCGGCGATGTCGGCGTGGGTGATCGCCACATGGGTGGTGCTGATGATGTTCCAGCCGTCGCGGTCGCTCGCCGTGTCGATGTGCAGCCGGTCCGAGGTGACGTGCGAGCAGCCGTTGATCAGGGCGGCGAAGTGGCCGCCGCGCCGCAGGGTGATCCCGCCGCCCAGGGTCAGCCCGTCGCACCTCGTCAGCGAGATGATCTTGTCGGCCTGGCCGGACTTGGGGTTGCCGGTGATGAGGTTGCCGCCGCCGTCGATGACCCCGGCGCCGGTGAAGCCGATGTTGGTGAGCCGGTCGCCGTAGATCATGGCGTTGTGGAAGTGGCTGTGGCCGTAGTCCTGGTACTTGTCGTACGGGTTGGACTCGGGCGCGTCGTACTTGCCCGCGCTCGACCCCTTGAGTCTCGCCCCGGAGTCGAGCTGCAGGGTGACATCGGACTTCAGATGGATCGTGTTCTGCGACTTGTACGTGCCGGACGGGAACCGCACGGTGCCGCCGCCGGCCGCGTTGGCCGCCGTGATCGCCTTGTCGACGGCCGGGCTGTCATTGGCGGACCCGTCACCCTTGGCGCCAAAGTTCCTGACGTCGAACTCGGCAACCGGTGTGGTTGGTTGGGGGTGCGGGGCCGTCGGGGCCGCGAGGGCGGTGGGCTGGACGAGCGCGAGCAACGCGGCCACGACGAGGCCGAGCAGCGCGGAGCATCTCTTCACCTGTCCTCCTCCAGTTGCTCGTTCATGATCAGGAAGGCGCCGAGGCCGTGGAAGTCGTTGGTGGCCCGGGTGCGTGCGATGTAGTAGGCGTAGTCGCCGACGTTGGTGCCGATGGAGATGTCGGCGAGGTTGGTCCGGCCGTCCGCGCCGAGCGAGATCTTGGCGAGGACGCCCCGGTAGCCGCGCTGGGCGACCGTCTCGTAGTGCGGGTCGACGTAGCCCTGGCGGACCGCGCGGTCCAGCGCGTAGGTGAACATGCTGGAGCAGGACGTCTCGGTCCAGTTGTCGGACTTGGCCCCCTTGTCGACGACCTGGAACCAGCGGCCGGTCTGCGGGTCCTGGTAGCGCTCAAGACCGCCTGCCAGGCCCCGCAGATACGTGAGGAGCTCGGCGCGGCGGGGGTGCCCGGCGGGTATCGCGTCCAGGACGCCGACGATCGCCATCGAGTACCAGCCGATGGCGCGGCACCAGTGCTCGGGGGCGAGCCCGGTGGACCTGTCGGCCCAGCCCGCGGTGCGCGACTCGTCGTACGCGTGCCTCAGCAGGCCGCTGGATACCTGCAAGTGGCTGCCATAGACGGCGAGTTGCTCGGCCGCCTCGTCGTTGGCATACGTGGAGTCGCCGAACTCCTTGCCGTACTCGACCAGGAACGGGTTGACCATGTACACCCCGTCCGCCCACAGCTGATGGGCGCGGCTGCTGCTGTCGGCGTGCCAGAAGCCGCCGTCGGCGGTGCGCGGGTAGGTGTTCAGCCGGTCGCGGATCTTCTTGGCGGCGATCCGGTAGCGGTCCTGCCCGGTCTCGTGATGGAGGATCACGAGCAGCCGGCCCGCCTGCATGCTGTCGAGGTTGTCGAAGCTCTGCCCGATCCTGCCCGAGCTGTCCACGAACCGGTCGACGTAACTCTTGATGTACGTGAGCAGCTTGGGGTCGTGGGTGCGCTGGTAGACCTGGTACTGGCCGAAGAGGTAGAGCCCGACCGGATACGACCAGCCGCCGATCGACGACGGGGTGAAGCGGGCCATCGTCGACCTGGTCAGGGCGACCGACCAGTCCGTGGCCCGGACATCGGAACGCTGGACCGGCCGGTGCTGGGCGGCCGTGGCGGGCCCGGTGGCGGTGGCGCCGATCCCGCCCGCCGTGAGCGCGGCGGCCAGGACGGCTGTGAGCAGGCGGGGAGCCCGGCGGGAGTTACGGCGGGGGGCACGGGAAGGGGGGTGGGGGGCGCGGTGGGGGCCGCGGATTCTCGTCATGGTCACCTCATAGGGACGTCTGGGGGGAGGACCGGAACGAACGGGGTACGGGCAGGGGCGCCGGTGTCGCCGTGGGGGTGCGGCGGACCGTGAACTCCTGGACGAGGTGGTGGTCGGGGGCACGGTGGCAGGCCGGGTCGGTGCGGGCCGGGTCGCCGGTCAGCGCGTACGCCTGGCAACGGCAGCCGCCGAAGTCGGTGGTGCGCAGCTCGCAGCCGCGGCAGGGGTCGGGCATCCAGGCGGTGCCCCGATAGGCGCTGAACGCCGGGGACTCGCGCCAGATCCACTCCAGCTGCCGGTCGCGGACGTTGGGCGGGTCGAGGCCGGGCAGCGATGCGGCGGCCGGGCAGGGCAGCACGGTGCCGTCGGGCGCCACGGTGAGCGAGACCGCGCCCCAGCCGCCCATACAGGCTTTCGCGGTGCCGTCGAAGTAGTCGGGGACGACCCAGACGAGCTCGACGCGCCCGGCGAGCCGCTCCCTCCAGCGGTTCACCGCCACCCGCGCGCGCTCCAACTGGTCGCGTTCGGGCAGGAGGTGGTCGCGGTTGAGCAGGGCCCACCCGTAGAACTGGGCGTTGGCCAGCTCGATGCGGTCGACGCCCCAGGCGAGCCCCAGCTCGACGATGGCGTCAAGGGCGTCCAGGTTGTCGCGGTGCAGCACCACGTTGAGCCCCAGCGGCAGCCCCGCCTCCCTCACCAGGGCGGCGGCCCGCTCCTTGGCGGCGAAGGAGCGGCGGCGGCCCGCGATGCGTTCGGACGCCCGCGCGTCGGCGTGCTGCACCGACAGTTGGACGGCCCGCAGCCCTGCGTGCACGAGAGCGGCCAGGCGCTCCGCGTCGAGGCCGATCCCGCTGGTGACGAGCTGGGTGTAGATCCCGGCCGCGTCGGCGGCGGCGACGATCTCGGGCAGGTCGCGGCGCAGCAGCGGCTCGCCGCCGGACAGATGGGTGTGGACGACGCCCAACTCACCGGCCTGGGACATGACCTGGCGCCAGCCATCGGTGTCGAGCTCGCGGGTACGGCGCACCAGCTCCACCGGGTTGGAGCAGTACGCACAGCGCAGCGGGCAGCCGTGGGTGAGCTCGGCGAGCAGCGCCCAGGGCGGGTCCACGGTCATCGCAGCCACCCCTCGTCCCGTAACTTGCCCAGGAACACCGGGACTTCGTCGGCCACGGGCGCACCCGGGAAGCGCGCGCCGAGCTCGTCGACGATCCCCTGCACGTCATGGCGGCCGTCGCACAGCCGCACGATGTGCCCGGCGGGGCCACGCAGTACGACGACGCGCTCGGGCAGCACGAGCAGATCGGCGCCGCGCACACGGTCGCGGCGCAGCAGCACGGACCGGGAGAGCACCGGCCGCCAGGTGCCGGTGCGACTCATGGCGCACCCCCCGGCGCGCCCGCTTCCCGGGACTCCCGAGCTCCGCCGCACTCCACCGCGTCGAGCAGCGACCACAGGACGTCGCACTTGAAGGCGAGCGCGGCGACGGCCCGTTCCTGCTGCTCGCGGGTGCGTGCCCAGGTCTTGACGAGGGCGAGCGCCTCGCCGCCGTCGCGGCCGCCCTGCTCGATCCGGGTACGGAAGTACGTGAGCCCGTCGGCCTCGATCCACGGATAGTGCTGCTCGAACGCCTCGATGCGGGTGCGCATCAGCCCCGGCGCGGAGAGCTCGGTGAGCGAGGCGGCGACGGCGTCGAGCAGCGGCCTCAGCCGGCAGAAGTTGACGTATCCGTCGACCGCGAGGCGTGCACCCGGAAGCACTTCGGCGCCCGAGGTGAGCCGTTCCCGGCCGATCCCGGCGGCCTCCCCCAGCCGCAGCCAGCGCTCGATCCCGCCCTCGCCGTCCCGAGCCCCGTCGTGGTCCTGGATGCGCCGCAGCCACGTCCGCCGCAGAGCGGGTGTGTCGAACTTGGCGAGGATGTGGGCGTCCTTGACGGGGATGTGCCGCTGGTAGTGGAAGCGGTTGACGATCCACCGCCGCAGCTCGTCGGGGCGCAGCTCCCCCTTGTGCATCCGTACGTTGAAGGGGTGCCGGTCGTGGTAGCGCGCATCGGCGACGGCGCGGAGCCGGGACTCCAACTCGCCCTCACTCCAGGATGGTTGAGTGACATCGACAGCGTTTACGCGAGAACTCATATCTCGATCACCATCCGCTCGGCGGCGACTTCGAGCCCCAGCGCGGCGAGCCGGGCGTGCTCGGCCGCGCCGGGGTCCGTGAGGGGGTTGGTGTTGTTGAGGTGGGTGTAGAGGCACCGGCCGCGCACCCCGGCGAGCCGGGGGGCGGTGCCGTCGGGCCCGTCGATCGGCAAGTGGCCCATGGAGGTGGCGGTGCGGGACGAGATTCCCGTGCGTACGGGTTCGTCGTCGTCCCAGAACGTGCCGTCGACCAGGACGCAGTCGGCGTCCTCGACGGCCTTCTGCAGGGCGTCGGGCCAGGCGGCGAGAGCGGGGGCGTACACCACGCGGGCCCCGGTGGCGGGTTCGTGAAGGTGCAGGGCGACGACCCACGAGAGGTCGTCGGGGGCCTCGTCGCCGGGCGAACCCGGCGGCGGGGTGAGTCCGGTCGCGTAACGCGGTCGTTTGGCCGAGATGGGCAGCGCGCTCATCTCGACGGCGTCGCCGAGGAGGCGGGGCTGTGGCCCCAACTCCCGCCATTCCAGCGGAGTGTAGGGCCCAAGGACGTCGCCGAGGCGCAGTCCGTCCAGCAGTGCGTGCCGTACGGGCGGGGTCGCCCACACCTCGACTGCGGCACGGGCCTCGCGGAGCCGGGCGATGCCGAGGGTGTGGTCGAGTTCGGCGTCCGTGAGGACGACACCGGCGACGGGGGTCTCCCGGAGGCCCGGGCCGGGGTGGAGGGCAGGAGCGGCCTCGATCTGGTCGGTGAGGTCGGGGCCCGCGTTGACGACGTACCAGCGGTGGTCGGCCACCCGTACGGCCAGTGACGCGTGGCGGCGGCGCCGGTGCGGGTGGGCGCGTGCCCCGGCACAGCCGGGGCACGCGCAGTTCCACTGGGGCAGTCCGCCGCCCGCCGCGGTGCCCAGCACCTGCAGCAGCATGACGGTGGGTCTACCGGTCGGTGAGGGCGTAGGCGGTGACTTCCAGCGCGGTCTCGACGACCACATAGTCCGGAGTCACCCAGACCGGCGTTTCCTCCGATGTTTCTTTGCCGTCGTTCATGCGGGTGTACCTGCCTTTCCTGTCTTCATGGGGGTGGGGTTCAGAAGTGCACCCCTGTACGGCATATGCGGGGGCAGGACCGGACGCGGCGTTCACAAGGATGTACCGCGTTCAGTTATGTGCCATAGAGTTGCGTCTTGATGGAGCGCGGTCAATGGTCTGAACCGAGGAGGTCGGATCTGTAGCACAGAGATCTGGCCACGATCGCCTCGCGGCGTTCTCTGGGAATGGTTCCGTCCGCCCGATCGTTGACGCTTCGAGTACGAAACCGACGACGTAAGGATCGACCGCTCGTGAGCAAGGTCCCCTCCATCACCCTCAACAACGGCGTCGAGATGCCGCAGCTCGGTTACGGTGTCTGGCAGGTGCCGGACCACGAGGCCGCGCAGGCGGTCACGACCGCGATCGAGACCGGGTACCGGTCCATCGACACGGCCGCGATCTACGAGAACGAAGTGGGCACCGGCAAGGCGATCGCGGCGTCCGGAGTGGCCCGCGAGGAGCTCTTCGTCACCACGAAGCTGTGGAACGACGCGAGCGAGACGTGGACGCGCGACGGCGTCCTGCGCGAGTTCGACGCCTCCCTGTCGAAGCTGGGCCTCGACTACGTCGACCTGTATCTGATCCACTGGCCGCGCGCGATGCGCGACGACTACGTGACGATCTGGAACGCGTTCGGCGAGATCGCCAAGAGCGGCCGCGCCAAGGCGGTCGGCGTCTCCAACTTCAAGGAGCCGCAGCTGCGCCGGATCATCGACGAGTCGGGTGTGGTCCCGGCGGTCAACCAGGTCGAGCTCCACCCGCAGCTCGCCCAGGCCGACCTGCGCGCCTTCCACGCCGAGCACGGCATCGCGACCGAGGCCTGGTCGCCGCTGGGCCAGGGCAAGGGACTGCTCGAAGTCCCCACGATCGTCGCGATCGCGCAGAAGTACGCGAAGACCCCGGCGCAGATCGTGCTGCGCTGGCACCTCCAGCTCGGCACCATCGCCATCCCGAAGTCGGTGACGCCCTCGCGCATCGCCGAGAACTTCGACGTGTCCGGCTTCGAGCTCGACACCGAGGACATCACGGCGATCGCCGCCCTCGACGAGGCCAAGCGCCTGGGCCCGGACCCGGACGACTTCGACTTCTGAGGCCGGGACCAGGCCGAGGCAGTGACGATGCCCGCCGCTCGGGCGGTTCCGCTGTCCTGGCGGCGGGCATCGCGTCGTACCGAGTCCCGCCGGCGCGTCAGTCCGTCAGGCGCTCCTCCAGCCGGACGGTGACCGTGTCCCCCTCCTCCTTACCGATGGCCTTGCGCAGATCCGCCTTGACGGGCAGCTTGTGCGTCCCGTCGCCCAGCGCCATGAACGAGCTGCGGAACGGCCGGCCATCGACGGTGCCGCGCACCTTGACCAGGCCCCGGGTGCCGAAGAACCCGACCGACTCGGGCCACACCACGTACGTCCAGCCGCCGTTCCCCGGACTCTTCCGCAGGACGGCAGTGAATTCCTTGTCCATGCTCGGCTCCCTGTCCGTTCGCACGCTCTCCGGTCGCACCCTCTCCGGTCCGTACGAGTAGGACCGCCTCCGGCGCCGGAACTCATCGCGGGAGCCGGTCAGCGCTGCTGTCAGCCCGCGCGGCGGGCCGTGTGGACCGACCTCGCCGCGAGGAGGAACACGTCCGGGCGCCGTGCCAGGCCGGCCTCGTCGGCCGGGTCGACCAGGCGCCGCAGCACCGCCGCGTCCTCCGTCGGCAGCTCTTCCCCCACGGTCTCCGAGTGCCGGGTGAACGCGGTCACCACCTGCTCCCGTACCGCCGGGTCCAACGGCGCCGGGAAGTCGACGAGGAAGCTGCGGGTGGCCGGTGAGGTCAGCCCCACGGACGTGAGCAGCGCCGCCCAGTCCTCGGTCTCCTCCATGGCGTCCGGCAGCTCCGCCCGCATCCGCGCGAACCGCTCGTCCACCAGCACGTCGATCCTGGCTTCCAGGCCCGGCTGGCCCAGGCCGATGTCGCGGGGCAAGTGGCGCGTGGGCAGCCCGCCTTCCGCGAGGGCCACCGTGCCACCCGGTCGCAGCAGGCCCGCGAAGCCCGCGAGCGCGGCCCGCTGGTCGCCCAGGTGGTGCAGCGAGTTGCCCGCCCAGACCAGGTCGGCTTCACCCAACACGCCGAAGTCCTCCGGGAGTTCCGCCTCGATCGTACGGACGCGGTCCGCCAGGCCCAGGTGCTCAGCGCGGGCCAGCGCGTGGCCGAGGAGCGCCCGGTTGCCATCGACAGCGACGACCTCCGCCTGCGGGAAGACCTGCGCGAGCAGACAGGTCACGACGCCCGGGCCGCTGCCGATGTCGAGGATCCGGCGCACCTCCGCGCCGGGCCGCTGCGCGCCGATCCAGGCCGCGGCCTCCCGGTACGCCCCCGAGAACAGTTCGGCCTCGCCCACCAGGAGCGGGAGCAGGGCCTCCCAGTCGAAGTCGGTCCAGCCGTCGCCGTGGGCATGGCCGTGGGTGTGACCCCGGTGGCCGTCGTGCTGGCTGTCCTGGCCGTCGTGGCCGCGCGAGTCGCTCATGGCTCCACCCTGCCCCCGGCCGCCCCGGAGTCGGGAATTTCTTTGCCGTTTCGGCAATTCGTCCGGTGCTCCTGCGGGCTGACGCCGCGCACCCGCTTGAACGCGGCGCTCAGCGCGAACGCGCCCCCGTATCCCACCTGTCTGGCGATCGCCTCGACCGTGGCGTCGCCCTCGCGCAGCAGGTCCGCCGCGAGCGCCAGCCGCCAGCCCGTGAGGTACGCCATCGGCGGCTCCCCCACCAGCTCCCCGAACCGCCGGGCCAGACCGGCCCGCGAGACCCCGCACTTCGCGGCGAGCGCGGCGACCGTCCACGGGTGCGCGGGCTCGTCCTGGAGCAGCCGCAGCGCGGGCCCCACCACCGGGTCGCCCATCGCCCGGTACCAGGCGGGCGCGTCGGCGCCCGGCCGGTTGAACCAAGCCCGCAGCACCGCGATCAGAAGCAGGTCGAGCAGCCGGTCGAGGACGACGCTCTGGCCGGGCTCGTCCCTGGAGATCTCCTCGTCGAGCAGCGGCATCACCGAGCAGTTCCACTCCTCGGCGGTGAGCACGAGCAGTGGCGGCAGCGCGTCGAGCAGCCGCCCGCTGATCTCACCCGCCATCAGATACGTGCCGACGAGCATGGTGGCCGAGCCGTCGGCGGCGTTGCCCCAGGTCCGTACGCCCAGTTCCATCGACTGCGCCAGCGGCTCGCCGCGCAGCGTGGTGCACACCCCGCCCGGGCCGATCCTGGCGGACGGCTCGGCGTCCGGCGCGTGGGCGACGGTGTACGGGTCGGGGCCGCGCGCGACGACGATGTCACCGGGCCGGGCCAGGACCGGCCGCCCGGAGTCCGGGACGATCCACGCCTCGCCCCGCGTCGTCGACATCAGGCAGATGGGCGCCCGGTCCTCGATCCGTACGGACCACGGCGGCTCCATCACCATCCGCAGCAGAAACGCCCCTCGGGCACGGGGACCGTCCAGCAGTCCGGCGAGTGCGTCCATGGCCGCGAGCCTAATCGGAGCCCCGTCGGAGCGGTGGGCGGGCCCGTAGACGCAGACGTATGCGCATGAGCCCCTGAAGCATGGAGAGTCGGGGCCGCGCCCACGAGGCTGGACGCATGACGAACACAGAGCTGAACACGAACCAGAACACGACCAGCACGACTCAGAACACGCCCACCACGTGCACCGCGCCGAACACCCCGGGGACCGTGCTCGTGACCAGCGGCACCGGCAAGACCGGGCACCGGGTCGTCGAGCGGCTCACCGCGCTCGGCGTGCCGGTCCGCTCCGGCTCGCGCAGCGGCGAGGTGCGCTTCGACTGGGCGGACGAGTCGACGTGGGGACCCGCGCTCGCCGGTGCGGACGCCGCCTATGTGACGTACTTCCCGGACCTCGCGGCGCCCGGCGCGGTCGAGGCGATGCGGACCTTCGGCGGACTCGCCGTCCAGCACGGTGTGCGGCGCCTGGTGCTGCTCTCCGGGCGCGGCGAACCGGCGGCGGTGCTGGCCGAGGACGCGCTGCGCGAGTCGTGCGCGGACCTCACGGTCGTACGCGCCGCCTTCTTCGCCCAGAACTTCAGCGAGGGCGCGATGACGGAGGGCGTGCTCGCGGGCGAGATCCCGTTCCCGGCGGGCGAGACGGCCGAGCCGTGGGTGCACGCCGACGACATCGCCGATGTCGTCGTCAAGGCACTCACCGAGGAAGGGCACGCGGGGCTCGTTCATGAGTTGACGGGTCCTCAGCTGCTGACCCTCGCCGAGGTCGCGGCGGAACTGTCGGCCGCGACCGGCCGAGCGGTGCGGTATGTGCCGATGTCCGGGGCGCAGTACGCGGAGCTGCTGGTGCAGTACGGTCTCGACGAGGGGGAGGCGCGGTGGCTCGCGGAGCTGTTCACGACGCTGCTCGACGGGCACAACTCCTCGACCACGGACGGCGTCAAGCGCGTCCTGGGCCGTGAGCCCAGGGCGTTCGCGGACTTCGCGCGGGACGCGGCGGCGGCCGGCGACTGGCAGGGCTGAGCCCGGCGTCGAGCCCGCCTCCAGCACCCCTCCAGCGCCTCACCACCCGCCTCAGCTGTTGATCTCAGGCCAAGTGGCCGAAACTCGCCGTGACCAACACCACGCCCTCCGTGAGCGTCCGATTACCGCAATCGGGGCCTGCCGTCGGGTAGCCGCCATTCCTTCGGACTAGGTTTTCGTCTGTCACCGCATTGACGACACGCCGCAACGAAGGAAGCTGAACCGATGGACGAGAACGAATCCCTGGCGGAGCGTTTCGAGGAGAACCGCCCGCGCCTGCGGGCGGTCGCCTACCGGATGCTCGGCTCACTGAGCGAGGCGGAGGACGCCGTCCAGGAAGCCTGGTTGCGGGCGGCCAGCTCCAGCGAGGGTGTGGAGAACCTGAGCGGCTGGCTGACCACGGTCGTCTCGCGGGTCTGCCTCGACATGCTGCGCTCACGCCAGGCCCGGCGGGAGGATCCGCTCGACGTCCATGTGCCCGACCCGATCGTGGACCGCCCGGACCGGGTGGACCCCGAGCACGAGGCGCTGCTGACCGACTCGGTCGGGCTCGCCCTGCTCGTCGTCCTCGACACCCTGGCCCCGGCCGAACGGCTGGCGTTCGTACTGCACGACATGTTCGGCGTGCCGTTCGAGGAGATCGCGCCGATCGTGGACCGCGCCCCGGCGGCCACCCGGCAGCTGGCCAGCCGGGCCCGCCGCCGGGTTCAGGGCCGGGCCGTCCCCGACCCGGACCTGAACCGGCAGCGCAAGGTCGTCGACGCGTTCCTCGCGGCGGCGCGCGGCGGCGACTTCGAGGGCCTGCTCGCCACGCTCGACCCGGACATCGTGCTCCGGGCCGACTACGGGCCGGGCTCGCTCACCCCGTCCAAGACGGTGCTCGGCGCCCACGCCGTGGTCCAGAACGCGCTGTCCTTCGCCCAGTACGCCCAGTTCGCCCGTCCGGCGCTGGTCAACGGCGCCATGGGGGTGGTCAACGCCCCGGAGGGCCGGACGATGGCGGTGCTCGGCTTCACTGTCCGGGACGACCGCATCGTCGAGATCAACATCCTCGCCGACCTGGAGCGCCTGGCCACTGTCGACGTGGCGGCGCTCGACGCCTGACCCCGGCGCCTCCCGGGGCCCGCGAGCCCCGGGAGGTCAGCCCGCGCCGTGGCCGGAGGCGATCGCCTCGACGCGGTGGGCGAGCTCGAAGTCCTTCTCGGTCACCCGGCCGCCCGCGTCGTGGCTGTTCACCGTGAGCGCCACCGTGTTGTAGCCGAGCGTCAGGTCCGAGTGGTGGTTCAGCTCGTCCTGGATCTGGGCGATGTGGATGACCATCGCGGTGGCCGCGAAGTGCGAGGCGAGCCGGTAGGTGCGGGCGAGGCGCTCCTCGCCGTCCGGGACCGACCAGCCCGGCAGTTCGCGCAGGCGGTCCTCGATGTCCTTCTGCGACAGCGGCTCAACGGGCATGGCCGGACTCCTTACGAGGTGGTGACGGTGCGGGGTGGAGCGCGGCTTCTCCGGCTCCGTCTCCGTAGCGTCGCCCCTATGCGTGTACTTGTCACGGGAGGCGCGGGCTTCATCGGCTCGCAGATCGTCTCGGCCCTCTCCGCCCGGGGCCATGAACCAGTCGTCCTCGACCGCGCGGTCCGGCCCGGCGACGACGTCCGCGACCGGGAGGCGGTCACCAGGGCGCTGCGCGGCGTGGACGCCGTCTGCCACCAGGCCGCGATGGTCGGCCTCGGCACGGACTTCTCCGACGCGCCCGACTATGTGGCGTGCAACGACCTCGGCACGGCGGTGCTGCTCGCCGTGATGGCCGAGGGGGGCCCGCGGGACCTGGTGCTCGCCGGGTCGATGGTGGTGTACGGGGAGGGGCACTACGAGTGCCCGCGCCACGGCCCCGTACGCCCCGGGCCCCGGCCGTACGAGGAGCTGGCGGCCGGGCGCTTCGAGCCGCTGTGCCCGCGCTGCGGCGCGGAGCTGGCGCCGGGTCTGGTCGGTGAGGACGCGCCCGCGGACCCGCGCAACGTGTACGCCGCGACCAAACTGGCCCAGGAGCATCTGTCGGCCGCCTGGGCGCGGGCCACCGGCGGCCGTGCGGTGTCGCTGCGCTACCACAACGTGTACGGGCCGGGGATGCCCCGCGACACCCCGTACGCCGGGGTCGCCTCGTTCTTCCGCTCGGCCCTCGCACGCGGCGAGGCGCCCCGGGTCTTCGAGGACGGCCGCCAGCGCCGGGACTTCGTCCACGTACGCGATGTGGCCGAGGCGAACGCGGTGGCCCTGGAGGCCCTGCACGAGCGCCCGCCGGGGACCCTCACCGCGTACAACACGGGCAGCGGGACCCCGCACACGGTGGGCGAGATGGCCGAGGCGCTGGCCGGGGCGTACGGCGGGCCCGCACCGGTGGTGACGGGCGAGTACCGGCTCGGGGACGTCCGCCACATCACGGCCGACTCGGCGCGGCTGCGGGAGCAGCTCGGATGGCGGCCGGCGGTGGGGTTCGCGGAGGGGATGGCGGAGTTCGCACGGGCGGAGCTGCGCCCGGCCACCGGCTGACGTTTCGTCAGGAACGGGCCGCCGGGAGGATCAGTTCGAAGCGGCAGCCGCCGTGCACGTTGTGGACGGCGGCGCTGCCCGCGTGGGCCTCGACGATGCCCCGCACGATCGCGAGGCCCAGGCCCGCGCCGCCCGGCGGGGTGCGCGCCTCGGTGCCGCGCCAGCCGGTGTCGAAGACGCGGGTCAGATCGTCGTCGGGGATGCCGCCGCAGCCGTCCGTCACCGAGAGCACCACCGACTCCGCGCGCGCCTCCGCCGCGACCGCGACCGTGCCATCCGCCGGGGTGTGCCGGATCGCGTTGACCAGCAGGTTGGCCAGGACCCGGGTCATCTCCTTGCCGTCCACCTCGACCGGGACCGGCTCGACGCGTTCGCCGACCAGCCGGACGCCGTGCTCGCGGGCGAGCGGGTCGGCGCCCGCCAGCGCGTCCCCGACCAGGTCGTGGACGGACATCCGGGCCGGGTTGAGGGCGAGCGCGCCGGCGTGGATGCGGGAGAGCTCGAAGAGGTCGCCCACCATGCCGTTGAGGCGCTCGACCTCGGTGCGGATCTGCCGGAAGTAGCGCTCGGGGTCCTTGGCCATGCCGTCCTCCAGGGCCTCGGCCATCGCCCGCAGCCCCGCGAGCGGGGTGCGCAGATCGTGCGAGATCCAGGCGACGAGCTCGCGGCGGGAGGTCTCCAGGGCGCGTTCGCGCTCGCGGGACGCGGAGAGCTTGGCGCTGGTGGCGGCCAGCTCGCGACTGAGCGCGGCGAGTTCGGCGGTGGCCGGCCCCTCGGGCGCGGCGAAGCTGCCGCCGTCACCGAACGAGCGCGTGGCCAGGGCGAGTTGACGGCTGCTGGCGACGACCCGGCGGCCCAGGATGAGCGCGGTGGCGAGCGAGACGGCCGCGGCCATCGCGATGACCAGGGTGACGACCTTCAGGTCGTGCGAGGACAGGAACATCTCCCAGGCCACGGCGAGCGTCCCGGCGAGCATCGCGCTGACCGCGACGGCGGCCACCACGGCGAGCGAGGCGGTGACCGAGCGGTGGCGCAGCAGGCGCAGCGCGAGGGCCCCGAGCAGGCCCGCGGCGGCGGCGCCCAGGAACGCGTACACGGCGATGAGCAGGACGTCGCTCATGTCAGACCTCCTCTCCGGCGAGGCCCGTGCCTTGCGGCTCACCCTCGCCCTCGCCCGCGCTCTCGCCCGCGCTCTCCGCCTCGAAGCGGTACCCGACTCCCCACACCGTCCGGATGAGCCTCGGCTTCGCCGGGTCGTCCTCGACCTTGCCGCGCAAGCGCCGCACATGGACGGTGACGGTGGACAGGTCTCCGAACTCCCAGCCCCACACGTCACGCATCAGCCGCTCGCGGGTGACGGCCTCGCCCGGGTGGCTCATCAGATAGGCGAGGAGGTCGAACTCCCGCAGGGTCAGGGCGAGTTCGGCGCCCTGCTTGGCGGCGCGGCGGGCGGCCGGGTCCAGGACGAGGCCCGCGCGCCGCACCGGCGGTCCCGGCCGGGCGGCGGCGGCCCGGCCGCGGCGCAGTACGGAGTCGACGCGCAGCACCAGCTCGCGCGGGCTGAACGGCTTGGTGACGTAGTCGTCGGCACCTATCTCCAGGCCCAGGACGCGGTCGTCCTCGTCGCCGCGCGCGGTGAGCATGATGACCGGTACGGGGCCGGTGCTCCGCAGCGTGCGGCAGACCTCCAGGCCGTCCATGCCCGGCAGCATCAGGTCGAGGACGACGAGGTCGGGCCATCGCGCACCGGCCGCGCGCAGGGCGGCGGGGCCGTCGCCGGCGTGCTCGACCTCGTACCCGGCGCGTTCGAGGTAGCCGGTGACCACCTCGGCCACCGTCGGGTCGTCGTCGACGACGAGGATGCGGGACTGGGCGTTGTGCATGGCGACAGCGTCGCATCCGGTGGGTCCCCGCGTCGCCACCCGGATGGCCGACCCGGGACGACGTCCCTGTTTCGTAAGAACCCGAAGTCCCGATTTGTCCGCCGCGACTTCGTACCGTGAAGGGCGTGACCGACTCGATCCCCACGACGGTGGACGTCGTACTGCCCTGCCTCGACGAGGCAGGGGCCCTGCCCTGGGTGCTGGCCAGGATCCCCGAGGGCTGGCGGGCCGTCGTCGTCGACAACGGCTCGACGGACGGCTCGGCCGAGATCGCCCGCGCGCTCGGCGCGACCGTGGTGCACGAGGACCGGCGCGGCTTCGGCGCGGCCTGCCACGCCGGGCTGCTCGCGGCCCGGGCCGAGTACGTGTGCTTCTGCGACTGCGACGGCTCGCTCGACCCCGGACTCCTCGCGCCCTTCGTACGGGAGGTGGCCGCCGGTGACGCCGACCTCGTCCTGGGGCGGCGCAGGCCCACCGCGCGTGGGGCCTGGCCACCGCACGCGCGCGCCGGGAACCTGGCCCTGTCCAGGATGCTGCGCCGCCGCACCGGGCTGCGCCTGCACGACCTGGGCCCGCTGCGGGCGGCCCGGCGCGCGCCGCTGCTCGCGCTCGGCATCGCGGACCGGCGCAGCGGCTATCCGCTGGAGATGGTGGTGCGCGCGGCGGACGCCGGATGGCGGGTGCGCGAGCACGACGTGCCGTATCTGCAGCGCACCGGCAAGTCGAAGGTGACCGGCACCTGGCGGGGCACCTGGCAGGCCGTACGGGACATGCGCGCGGTGCTCGCCCTGCCGCCCGGGCCGTCGCTCCCCGCCACGACGGCGGGTGCCCGGTGACGGGGCGGGGCGCGCCGGTCACCCTCCTGGTGATCGCCAAGGCGCCGGTGCCGGGCCGGGTCAAGACGCGGCTGACCCCGCCGTACTCGCCGGAGGAGGCCGCGCGGATCGCCGAGGCCGCGCTCGCCGACACGCTGGACGCGTTGCTCGCCGCACCGGCCCGGCGCCGGGTGCTCGTCCTCGACGGGGCGCCCGGCCCGTGGCTCCCGCCGGGCATCGAGGTCGTCCCGCAGTGCGCGGGAGGCCTGGACGAAAGGCTGGCGGCGGCCTTCGCGCTCGATCCGGGCCCGGCCCTGCTCATCGGCATGGACACCCCGCAGGTGGGCCCGGCCCTGCTGGCGCCCGCCCTGGCCGGCTGGGGGCCCGGCGAGGCGTGGTTCGGCCCGGCGGCCGACGGCGGCTTCTGGTCGCTCGGCCTGACCGCCCCCGACCCCGCGCTGCTGCGCGGCGTCCCCATGTCCGTCCCCGAGACGGGCGCGGTCCAGCGGCGGCGGCTCGTCGACGCGGGGCTCACCGTGCACGAGCTGCCGCCGCTGCGGGACGTCGACACCGCGGCCGACGTGGGTGAAGTTGCGGCGCTCGCGCCGGGCGGCCGGTTCGCGCGGGCCGTGGCCGCGTGCGCGGGCGGCTCCTTCAAGGCGGCCGCCGGGGCGCGGGGCGCCGCGCGATGACCACGACCGCCGTGCCCGCCGCACTCGCCTGGCGGGCCGATCCGTACACCGCCGCCCTGCGCAGCGGGCGAGGGCCGCTGTTCCTGCACCGCCAGGACGGGTGGCTGCTGCCCCTTGAGGTGGAGCGGTGGTGTGCGGCGCCGGACCCGGCCGACCTGACCGTGCTGCGGCGGTGCCGGGGCGCCGCGCTCGACATCGGGTGCGGGCCCGGGCGTCTGGTGGTGGCGCTGGCCGCGCTCGGTACGGCCGCGCTCGGCGTCGACGTGAGCCCCGAGGCCGTCCGCCGCACCCAGCGGTCGGGCGGCAGCGCCCTGTGCCGGTCGGTCTTCGACCCGCTGCCCGGCGAGGGCCGCTGGCAGACCGCGCTCCTGCTCGACGGCAACGTCGGCATCGGCGGCGACCCGGCCGCGCTGCTCGCACGGGCGGCCCAACTGGTGGACCTCGACGGGCAGTTGATCGTGGAGGCGGCGCCCTTCGACGTGGACGAGCGCGTGGAGGTGCGGGTGGCCGACGGCCGGGGCGCCTTCGGGTCGGGCTTCCCCTGGTCGCGGCTCGGCACCGCCGCGCTGGTGCGGTACGCGCACGCCACCGGCTGGCGGGCGGCCGAGCGGTGGACGGCCGCCGGGCGCCCGTTCGTCGTGCTGCGCCGGACGTGAGCGCGGGGGCGCGGGCCCGGACTCTGGGTGGGAGTCCGGGCCCGCCCCTTTCACCGTGGGGGGATCAGCTGAGGTTCAGCGCCGTGTCGTCGACGACGAACGACGTCTGCAGGCTGGAGTCCTCGGTGCCGTTGAACTTGAGGGTCACCGTCGACCCGGCGAGCGACGACAGGTCGAAGGTCTTCAGCGCGTAACCGGAGTTCTTGTTGAGGTTGGAGTAGCTGGCCAGGGTGGTCGAGCCGGCCGTCACCGTCAGCTTGTCGTAGGCGGTGGAGGTGGTCGACTCGCGGGTGTCGATGTGCAGGTAGTACGTCAGCGTGGCGTGGCAGCCCTGCGGGATGGTCACCGTCTGGGAGAGCGAGTCGGTGTGCGTCGCCCCGTAGCCGTCCAGCCAGGCCTTCCAGGAGCCGGAGTGCGCGGGCTCACCCGTGCTGTTGTCGATCACGCCCGCCGTGGCCGACCAGGGCGCGGCCGAGCCGGTCTCGAAGCCGGGGTTGCCGAGCAGCTGGGCGGGCTGGCAGCCGCCGCCGGGCTGGGTGACGGTCCAGCTGAACGAGGTGCTGCCGGTGGCCGCGGTGGTGTCCCGGGCGGTGACGGTCACGCTGGAGGTGCCGGCAGCCGTCGGGGTGCCGGAGACCAGACCGGTCGAGGAGTTGATGGACAGGCCCGCCGGGAGGCCCGTGGCGCTGTACGTCAGGCTCTGGCCGGTGTCCGAGTCGGTGGCCTTGATCTGGAGGGAGACCGCCGTGTTGATCTGGGTGCTCTGGTTGCCGGGGTTGGTCACGGTGACGGTGTTGCCCTGGCTGGTGCCGCCGGCGAACGCGGCGGCGCCGTTCGGGGTGCCGAGGCCGGTGGGGCCGTCGTAGCCGGTGCCCGCCTTGCAGAGGTAGGTGCCGCAGGAGCCGTTGGCGCCGGACGTCACGTCGTACAGCGACGAGGTGTGGGCGTACGGGTAGGAGGCCGGGTAGCTGCCCGCCGCCGGGGTGCCCGCCAGGGCGTAGACGCCCGCGATGATCGGCGAGGAGGCGCTGGTGCCGCCGTACACGTTCCAGCCACTGGCCTGGTAACTGTCGTACACCGCGAGGCCGGTGGCCGGGTCGGCGACCGCGGAGACGTCGGAGACGCTCCGCTTGGCGCAGCCGGTGTCCTTCTGCCAGGAGGGCTTCGCGTCGTAGGCGGAGCAGCCGGAGCCCGCGCCCTGGCCGCCGGAGCTGGTGCCCCAGACCGACTCGGACCAGCCGCGCGCGTTGCTCGCGCGGCTCAGCGAGGTGCCGCCGACCGAGGTCACGTACTGGGACGCGGCCGGGTACTCGACGCCGTAGCCGCTGTCGCCGGAGGAGACGGTGATGGCGACGCCCGGGTGGTTGAAGTACGCGGAGTCGGAGGACGGGTCGGTGGAGTCCTCGCCGCCGCCGTAGCTGTTGGAGACGTACTTGGCGCCCATGGTGACCGCGCGGTTCACGGCCGCGCCCAGGTCCTCCATCGTGGGCTGGTTCGCCTCGACGAGCAGGATGTGGCAGGACGGGCACACCGCGCTGACCATGTCGACGTCGAGGGAGATCTCACCGGCCCAGCCGGAGTCGGGCGTCGGGTAGCTGGTGCCGCCGTTCTGGTCGACTTTCTTGAAGCAGCCGTTGGCGGTGGTGCACGCCGGAAGGCCGTACTGCGTGCGGTAAGTGGCCAGGTCGGACTCGGCGTTGGGGTCGTCGTAGGCGTCGATGATCGCCACGGTGGCGCCGGAGCCGCCGGACGGCAGGGCGTAGGCGCTCTGCAGGTCGGAGGGGCCGTAGCCGGAGGGCGCGGCGTCCGGCACGACGCCGAGGTGGTGCTCCACATCGGTACGGGCCAGGGCCAGACAGGACATCCGGCCCGGCTGGGTGGCCTGCGCGCAGAGCCGCTCGGTGGGGGCGGCGGCCTGGGCGGGGGCGTCGTGCGCGGGGGCGGCGGAGACGGACGGGGCGGCGGCCAGGAGCCCGCCGGTGGCGAGTGCCACCAGGGACACGAGTGCGGTGGCGGCTCTGCCGGTCGGCTTTCTGAGCCCCAGGGGTCTCTTCGCGTGCGAGGGTCTCTTCGCGTACATGGAACTGCCCTCCATGGGGGGGGTCGGCTCGCCGGGATGAGGGACGAGCGGAAGGCGACCGTCGATGGATCTGCATGGCGGGTGCATGACAAGATCGCCTCTGAGAAGGTGCCACCCGGTTGAGTGGTGGCACGGTTGAACGTAGGACAGCCGCCCGGCGCCGACAACTCCCGTACGGGCAAAGCGAAAGGCAAGGATTCCCGGGATTCTCCTGGGGGTCCGGCTGGATCACACCGCACTGATCGCGTATACCGTGGTTGACCATGGAGCCGGAGCAGGAGTCGGTCAACGACCTCGTCGCCCTTGGACTTTCGCGCTACGAGGCGCGTGTGTACCTCGCGCTGGTCCGGCGCGACTCCTATACGGCAGCCGAGGTCGCGCGGGAGGCCGAGGTGCCCCGCCAGCGGATCTACGACGTGCTCGACGGCCTGGTCAGGGCGCAGCTGGCGGTCGCGCACCAGGGGCGGGTCACCACGTTCGGCGCGGTGGCACCGGAGCTCGCACTCACCCGTCTGATGGCCCGTCAGAGAGAGTACCTGGAACGGCTGGAACACGTCTCGACGGGGCTCACCGCGGCCCTGCTGCCACTGTGGGAGGCCGGGCGCTCGCACACCGACCCGCTCGACTACATCGAGGTGCTGCGCGACCCGAAGACGATCGCCGAGCGGTTCGCGGACATCCAGGACCAGGCGGACGGCGAGCTCCTCACCTTCTGCCGCCCGCCGTTCGTCGCGCCCGCCGCCAACCTCCCCGGTCTCAGGGCCGCGCGGCGGCTGCGGCGGGGCGGCGGCACGGTGCGGGCGCTGTACACGTACGACGCGCTCCGCGACGAGGAGGTCCTGGAGAACGTCGCCCGCTTCGGCGAGGCGGGCGAGGAGGCGCGCTTCACCGAGGAGCTCCCCCTCAAGCTGGTGATCGCGGACGCGTCACTGGTGCTGTGCGACATGCCGGACCCGGTCGCGGGGACGGGTGCGACGACCGCGCTGTACATCGAGCATCCGGCGCTGGCTGCGTGTCTGCGGCTGGCGTTCCTGACGGTGTGGGAAGGGGCGGAGACGATTCAGCGGGTAAGTGGTGGCGCGGCTTCGTAGATGCAGTGATCCGGCCGCGGGTTGTCTGTGGCTGGTCGCGCCCACGCGGCGGAGCCACACATGTCACGGCCCCGCGCCCCTGGGGCCTGTCCGGCGGATCCTGTCTGGGACGCGGGGCCCTGGCACGCCCTCCCCCAAGGCCTCAAGGGCCAGGGGGGACCTCCAGCGGCGTTGTCGTGGGTTGCCGACTCCCCCAAGCTCTCGACTTCGTTCGAGCGGGGGGGGGAGACCCCCATCGCGTCGACGCCCTCCTCCGCCTTGCAGCATTGGGGTCTCCCCTGCTCGAACGAAGTTGAGAGCTTGGGGAAGCACCAGAACCCCGCTCACCAGGACCGGAAGACGCAGGCACCTCGCAGGCGACCACATCCGCCGGACAGGCCCTAGCGGGGCCCCCGACGCCGCCCAGCCTGCACCCGCCTGACGACCAGCACCAGCCCTGTCGCGATCGCGACCACCCCCAGCAGCTCCAGCCAGTTGCGCACGTAATCCAGCGGCAGCACCGTCGCATTGTTGTGCGGGCCGGGGCGCAGGATGTCCGGGAGGGCGATTGCCGTGAGGCAGCCGGCGGTTACCAGGGCCGCCCGCAGCGGGCCGCGCACCCCGGGGCGGGTCGCCGCCACGCCCAGGCCGACGAGCAGCACCAGCGGTGCGATCAGCCCGTCGTGCAGCACGACCGCCCCGACCAGCCACACCGCCACGTCCCACGGCGACTGCGCCCACACCAGCGACACCCCGAGACCCATGGTGGCGACCCCGAGCGCGCCCACCGCGTACCGTCCCACCATCACCGCACCTCCAGTCGCGTGACCCACTTGGTCTGGAGCACCCCGGGCCGGTTGGGGGCGATGATGCGGGCCGGGTAGCCGTGGTCGGGGGTGAGCACCTGCCCGTTGAGCCGCAGCGCGAGGAGGGTGAGCGGGTCGCGCGCGTAGGTGCGGCCCATGTCCATCACGCGGTACGTGCCGTGCTGTTCGAGCGAGACGACCCGCAGTGCGGACCCGGGCGCCCCGGCCCGCTCCGTGAGGTCCTTGATCCGTACACCGGTCCAGTGCGCGTTCTTGCTCCACCCCTCGACGCACGCGATGGGCAGCTCCACCTCGTACTGGGGCAGCGCGGCCAGTTCGTCGAGCGTCAGCTCGTACGGGCGCGGCCCCAGCACCGCCAGCCGCCAGGCCGCCGTGTCCACCCGGGTCGTCCCCGCGGCCGCCGCCGTGCGGTTGACGGGCAGACCAAGCGGGCCGTGGTCGGGGTGGCGGGGCGCCAGCAGGTCGAGGTCCCCCAGCGGGGTGAGGGACTGGCCGACGGTCGTCACGGTGACCGCACCCACCGCCACCGCGAGCCCGGTGAGCAGCGAGCGCCGGTCGAGCGCGCTCTCCGGCTCCGTCGGCAACGCGCGCGTGGCGGCCGAGCGCCGCCACCAGTACGCCTTGATGTCCGGCCACTTCACCGCCAGGTGCAGCAGCAGTGCGCCGGTGAGGAGCCAGCCGACCGCGAAGTGGACGGGTACGAAACTGAACGGCCACGGGTACCACTGCACGGTGTTGAGCAGCCCGGTCAGCAGCTCGAAGACCGCGCCCGCGACGAGCACCGCCACCGAGAGCCGCTCCAGCGCATGCCGTACGCCGTTGAGCGCGGGCCACACGAACAGCTTCGGGTAGACGGTCCACAGCTTGCCGAAGAGCAGCGGGATCGCGGCGATGCCCACCCCCACGTGCAGGCCCTGGTTCAGCCGGTACCCCCAGCTGGGGCGGGCGGGCAGGTCGTCCGCCAGCCAGCCCGGCGGGTGCTGGAGGTAGTGGCTCAGCACGCCGGTGACCATGCAGACCAGCATGGCCACGCCGAGGAGCCGGCCGATCGCCGTCGCCGTGCGCCTGTCGTGAAGCCCTCCCCTGAAGGACGGCAGCAGCGCCGACGGCGGCGGGGGAAGCGGGAGTCGTGACTTCATGTCTCTATGACATCCCCGGAACGCCCTGAACAGGGCTCCTGACACCTTACGGTTCACGGACGCGTCGCGCGATGGGCCGTCCGGGCGCCTGTCGGCCTGCCAATGTGGACGGGTGATCGCTCCGCGTACCGCCACCGCCCCGGCCGCCCCGCCGGCCGACACACCGGCCGCCCTGCGCCGCTCGGCCCCGACGGCCGTGCTGCTGGCCGCGCTCACCGCCGTGCTCGTCCTGACGGTCGTCGAGGACGGCTACTACTTCCACCCGTCCACGCTCTCCTGGTGGTATCTGGCCTGCTGGCTGCTGTTCGCGGCGGCCGCTTGGTCGCTGCGCCGGGTCCCGGCCCGCCACCGGACCGGTCTGGTCCTGGCCGGCGGGGTGCTGGTCGCGGCGACCGGCCTGGCGGCGCCGCCGACCACCAGCACGGACATGTTCCGCTACGCCTGGGACGGCCGGGTGCAGTCGGCGGGGATCTCGCCGTACGACCACGCCCCCGCGGACCGGGAGTTGGCCGGGCTGCGCGACGACTGGCTGTTCCCCAGGGGCGCGGCGTGCGAGGGCCCGGACCGGGCCCGGTTCGGCGAGCCGGACCGCTGCACCCGCCTCAACCGCCCCAAGGTGCACACCATCTACCCGCCGGTGGCCGAGGCGTACTTCCTCGCTGTCCACGGGCTCTCCCCCGCCGCCGCCCGCCACAAGCCGCTGCAGGTGGGCGGCGCCGTGCTCGCCGTCGCCACCACGGGCGTCCTGCTGCTGGTCCTGCGGCGGCGCGGGGACGACGTGACGCGGGCGGCGTACTGGGCGTGGTGCCCGGCGGTGCCGATCGAGGCGGTGAACAACGCGCACGTGGACGGGCTGGCGGTGCTGTTCTCGGTGGCGGGGCTCGGCGCGGTCGCGGTGCGCCGCCGGGCGGTCGGAGGCGTGCTGATCGGCGCCGGGATCGCGGCGAAGATGCTGCCCGCCGTGGTGCTGCCGGGT
This sequence comes from Streptomyces sp. NPDC031265, assembly GCF_055570295.1. Classification (NCBI taxonomy): domain Bacteria; kingdom Bacillati; phylum Actinomycetota; class Actinomycetes; order Kitasatosporales; family Streptomycetaceae; genus Streptomyces; species Streptomyces sp. NPDC031265. The sequence continues at coordinate 303,496 of NZ_JBVIHM010000003.1, read as the reverse complement.
GCCCTCGCGGGCCTACTGGCGGGGCGCCGCCCTGACTGGCGGCGCGCGGCGACCGTCCTCGTCCCGGCCACCGTGTGCGTGGCGCTCTCCTACCTCCCGTACGTCCTCGTCTCGCACGCGTCCGTCTTCGGCTATCTGGGCGGGTACGCGGAGGAGGAGGGGTACGACGACGCGTCCGCCCGCAGCCGTTACGGGCTGCTGCGGCTGGTCCTCCCGGACTCCTGGGCACTGCCCGCGGCACTCGCCCTGGTGGGGCTCGTCGTCCTGTACGTGCTGCGCCGGGGCGATCCGGAGCGCCCCTGGAGCGGCGCCCTGCTGGTCCTCGGCTGGGCGTTCTGCCTGATGACGCCCGGCTATTCGTGGTACGCCCTGCTGCTCGTCGCGCTGGTGGCCCTGGACGGCCGCTGGGAGTGGCTGGCGGTCGCCGCCGCGGGGGCCGTCTGTTACGTGACGGCGTGGGCGATGCCGCACTCCTTCGACATCGTCAGGACGAGCGCGTACGCGGTGGCGGCGGCGATCGTGCTGGCCGGGTGGGGGGTGCGGCGCCGGGCGTTGTCAGAGGCCCGGGTTAGTGTCTGAGGTATGACGACAACTGCCGCGATCGACACGGGAGTAGGGCCGATGCTGCGCGGCTGGCGCGAGCAGCGCAGGATCAGCCAGCTGGAGCTGGCCCTGCGCGCCGACTCGTCCGCGCGGCACATCAGTTTCATCGAGACCGGCAGGTCGCGCCCGAGCCAGGAGATGATCCTGCGCCTCGCCGAGCACCTGGAGGTGCCGGTCCGCGAGCGCAACGCCCTGCTGCTGGCGGCCGGCTACGCCCCGCAGTTCGCGGAGACGTCCCTGGACGACCCGTCCATGGGCGCCCTGCGCGAGGCCATGGAGCGGCTGCTGCGGGGGTACGAGCCGTTCCCGGCGCTGATAGTCGACGGCACGTATACGGTCCTCGCGGCGAACCGGGGCATCGCGATGCTCGCCGAAGGCGTGCCCGAGCGGCTGCTCGCTCCCCCACTCAACGCGATGCGTCTGACCCTCCACCCGCAGGGCCTGGCGCCGCGCATCCGCAATCTGCGCCAGTGGCGCGGCCATCTGTTCGAGCAGATGGAGCGCCAGATCGCCCTGATGCGCTCGGACGCCCTGCGCGAGCTGTACGAGGAGGTCGCGGCGCACCCCGTGCCCGAGGCGGCGGACGAGGACACCTCCGACCACGCCGTCTTCCCCTTCGCGCTGCCGCTGCGCATCGAACACCGGGGCACGGTCCTGTCGTTCATATCGACGATCGCCACGTTCAACACACCGATGGACGTGACCGTCTCCGAGCTGGCCATCGAGACGTTCCTGCCGGCCGACCCGGAGACGTTCGCCTACCTCCAGTCGTTCACACCGTAGGCGGTACGCGGTCGAGGAATCCGGCCACGGTGGCGACCCGGCCGTCCTCGGCGAGCGTGATCACATCGGACCCGGCGACCGGCGCGGCCCCGTCCGCGACCGAGACCAGCTCCCAGCGGAACCGGGCCAGGTCGTGGTGCCCGTCGACGGCCCCGTCCAGGCGGAACTCGAAGCCGGGGAACTGGGCGTGGGCCCCGCCGATCAGCGCGGCTATGGCGTCGTGCCCGGTGACGTCGGCCAGCGGGTCGGTGTAGCTGCCGTCCGCGCTCCAGGCGGCCTCGACGGCCTTGGCCAGCTCCTGGGCCGAGCCGGTGGCGTTCCACGCCTCGAAGTAGCGGGCGACGGCGGCCTCGTAGCGGTTCTCGGACATGGAAATCAGCCTCCGGAAAGGACGAGAATCAAGGACTCATACGGTGGTGGAACCCGGGCCCCGGCCGGAGTGCGCCGCCCGGGACCCGATGGCTCCACCTTGCCCGGCGGGGGTGGTGGGGGTCGATTACGTGCGAGGTAATGCCGCCCGCCGTCATCACCGGCGGTCCCTCTCGTCCGGCCCCCTTGTCGCCGCCCCGATCACCGCCTTAGCCTCCGGATCGTGTCCCTCCACACCCCTGGCGTCACGGACCTCCACTACGTCGAAGCCCTCGCGCCCGGTGGCGGGGGGTGTCTGCTGCCGCCGCGCGCCTGGTACGCCGGGTCGGATGCCAAACGGCTCTCACTGAACGGGAGTTGGCAGTTCCGGCTCGCGGGTACCGCCGACGCGCACGACGACGGCTTCGCCGTGCCCGGGTACGACGCCGGGGAGTGGGGCGAGGTGCGGGTGCCCGGGCACTGGGTACTCCAGGGCGACGGCGCCTTCGGCGGGCCGATATACACCAACCACCTCTACCCGTTCCCGGTCGACCCGCCACGCGTACCGACCGAGAACCCGACCGGTGACCATCTGCGGGTCTTCGACCTGCCCGACGACTGGCCGCCGGCGGGCGAGGGCGGCGCGGTGCTGCGCTTCGACGGCGTCGAGTCGTGCGCCCGGGTGTGGCTCAACGGCGAGGAGCTGGGCCACTTCAAGGGCAGCAGGCTGCCGCACGAGTTCACCGTCGGGCCGCTTCTGAAGGCGCGCGGGAACGTGCTGGCCGTGCGGGTGCACCAGTGGTCGTCGGGCTCGTACCTGGAGGACCAGGACCAGTGGTGGCTGCCCGGCATCTTCCGTGATGTCACGCTGGTGCACCGCCCCGAGGGGTGCGCAGGCGACCACTTCGTCCACGCCTCCTACGACCACCGCACCGGTGAGGGAACCCTGCGGGTCGAGTCCGACACCGCCGGCCGCGTCACCGTGCCCGAGCTCGGCATCGACCTGGCGACCGGCGCCGAGGTCACCGTGCGGGTCGAGCCGTGGACGGCGGAGACCCCGCGCCTGTACGACGGGGTGCTGGCCACGGCGGGCGAGCGCGTCCCGCTGCGGATCGGCTTCCGCACGGTCGCCCTGGAGGACGGCCTGATCAAGGTCAACGGACAGCCGCTGCTCTTCCGGGGCGTCAACCGGCACGAGTTCCACCCCGCGACGGGCCGGGCCCTGGACGCGCACACGATGCGCCGCGATGTGCTCCTGATGAAGCAGCATCACATCAACGCCGTGCGGACCAGCCACTATCCGCCGCACCCCGCCTTCCTCGACCTCTGCGACGAGTTCGGGCTCTGGGTCGTCGACGAGTGCGACCTGGAGACGCACGGCTTCGTCGAGCAGGCGTGGCGCGACAACCCGGTGGACGACGACCGCTGGGCCCCGGCGCTGCTCGACCGGGCGGCCCGGATGGTCGAGCGCGACAAGAACCACCCGTCGGTCGTCGTCTGGTCGCTCGGCAACGAGGCCGGGACCGGGCGCGGGCTGACCGCCATGGCGCACTGGATCCGCTCCCGCGACGCCTCGCGCCCGATCCACTACGAGGGCGACTCCGACTGCCACGACACCGACATGTACTCGCGGATGTACGCCTCGCACGCCGAGGTCGAGCGGATCGGCCGCCATCTCGACGGCGGCCCGCAGCGACGCCGCGAACTCCCCTTCATCCTGTGCGAGTACGCCCACGCGATGGGCAACGGCCCCGGCGGACTCGCGGAGTACCAGCGCCTGTTCGACACGTACGAGCGCTGCCAGGGCGGCTTCGTCTGGGAGTGGATCGACCACGGTCTGGAGCACCCGGCGTACGGCTACGCCTACGGCGGCGACTACGGCGAGGAGCTGCACGACGGCAACTTCGTCTGCGACGGCCTGCTCTTCCCCGACCGCACCCCCTCCCCGGGTCTGGCCGAGTACAAGAAGGTGATCGAGCCGGTACGCATCGAGGGCGACGGCCGGGCGGGCACGGTCCGGATCACCAACCTGTACGCCTTCACCGACCTCTCCGGACTCGCCTTCACCTGGTCGTACGAGTCGGACGGCGTGCCTCTCGCCACCGGCACCCTCGCGGTGCCGGAGCTCGGCCCGGGCGAGCGGGCGGAGCTGAAACTCCCCGAGCGGCCCGCCGGGGCCGACCCGGCGGCCGAGACCCGGTGGACGGTACAGGCGGTGCTCGCGGAGCCGACGGCGTGGGGAGCGCGGGGGCACGAGATGGCCTGGTCCCAACTTCCCGTGAACGCACGGACATCGGCGCCCGCCGCCCTTGGCGCTCGTCCCGTCCGCTCCGGGGATCGGGTCGCTCTCGGTCCGGCCGTCTTCGACGCCCGGACCGGAGCGCCCGTGGCCTTCGGCGCCGTGGCGGTCACCGGGCTGCGCCTCGACGTGTGGCGCGCCCCCACCGACAACGACAACGGCGCGCCCTGGCGACCCGATCTGCTGCACGGGCCGCGCTGGCGCGAGCTGGGGCTGCACCGTATGCACCACCGTCGGGACTCGGTCGAGTTGACCGGGGACGCGCTGGTCGTGCGCAGCCGCGTGGCCCCGGCGGCCCGTGACGTGGGCCTCGCCACGGAGTACCGGTGGACGTCCGACGGGCCCCGACTGCGGCTGACGGTCGCGGTCACGCCGGAGGGCGAGTGGCAGGTGCCGCTGCCCCGGCTCGGCATCCGGTTCGGCCTCACGGGTACCGCCTGGGGCAGCCGCGTCCCGGTGCGCTGGTTCGGCGGCGGGCCTGGCGAGGCGTACCCGGACACGGCGGCCGCGTCGGCGGTCGGGCTGTGGCAGACGGACGTGGACGCCCTCCAGACGCCGTACGTCCGGCCGCAGGAGAACGGGGCCCGGGCCGACGTCCGTTGGGCGGAGATCGGGGGGCTGCGCGTCGAGGGCGACCCGGAGTTCTGGTTCACCGCACGGCGCTGGACGACCGAACATCTCGATGAGGCACGGCACTTGACCGATCTCGTCCCGGGCGACACGGTCTGGGTCACGCTCGACCACCGCCAGCACGGCATCGGCTCCCAGTCGTGCGGCCCGGGTCCGCTTCCACAGCACCAACTCCACGCGGAACCTTCGGAGTTCGCCTTCACCTTCTCCGAACTCTCCCACTGACAGCGCGGACGAGATCGCGCGCGGGCGCCCCCGGGTCGCCCGCGCGCCTCGCGCTGCCCGGGACCCCTCCGTCCCCCGTTCGGCCGTACCGCGTCACCCGAGTGAGCTACCCGCTCCGGAATCTCCCTCTAATCGGTTAATTACCCCGATCAAGAACATGGGCATGACCATGCTCGGGGATACGTGACAGGCACACGACCGCACACCCCTGGAGCACCCGCGTGGAAACCGCAGGCGTCTGCCCGGCAGGAGACAAGGAAGTTCCATGGCCACCCTGTGCCGCCCCTCAGTAGCCGTACCCGACCATGTGATCACGCAGGAGGAGACGCTCGCTCTCGCCCGTGAGACGCATGCCGACCATCCCCAGCGGGACCTCGTCCTGCGCCTCATCCAGAACACCGGGGTCCGTACCCGCCACCTCGTACAGCCGATCGAGGAGACCCTGCTCCACCCCGGCTTCGAGGAACGCAATCTGCTGTACGAGACGGAGGCCAAGGCCCGGGTGCCCGATGTCGTCAAGCAGGCACTGGTCCACGCCGAGGTGGAGGCCAAGGACATCGACCTGATCGTCTACGTCTCCTGCACCGGCTTCATGATGCCTTCGCTGACCGCCTGGCTGATCAACACCATGGGGTTCAGGACCGAGACCCGGCAGCTGCCGATCGCCCAGCTCGGCTGCGCCGCCGGAGGCGCGGCGATCAACCGTGCGCACGACTTCTGCACGGCGTATCCGCGCTCCAACGTACTGATCGTGTCCTGCGAATTCTGCTCGCTCTGCTACCAGCCGACCGACATCGGCGTCGGCTCGCTGCTCTCCAACGGTCTCTTCGGCGACGCGATCTCGGCGGCCGTGGTGCGCGGCGAGGGCGGCACCGGGATGCGGATCGAGCGCAACGGCTCGCACCTGGTGCCCAACACCGAGGACTGGATCTCGTACGCCGTGCGCGACACCGGGTTCCACTTCCTGCTCGACAAGCGCGTCCCCGGCACCATGGAAATGCTCGCGCCCGCCCTCAAGGCGCTCGTGGCGCAGCACAGTTGGGAGATCCCGCAGATGGACTTCTTCATCGTCCACGCGGGCGGGCCGCGCATCCTGGACGACCTGTGCCACTTCCTGGACCTGCCGCCGGAGATGTTCCGCTTCAGCCGTGCCACCCTCACCGAGCGCGGCAACATCGCCAGCTCCGTGGTCTTCGACGCGCTGGCCCGGCTCTTCGACGAGGGCGGCGCGGCGGACGGGGCGGGCGGGCTCATCGCGGGCTTCGGCCCCGGGATCACGGCCGAGACGGCGATCGGGCGATGGGCAACAGCGGCCCCGATGGCGGCGGCGATGAGCAACTGACCACCCGCCGCGTTCAGCGCTCCGGGGGCGTCTCGCGGGCGCAGGACGCCCCCTCGGCGGGCAGGACGCCGTCGAGCAGGAAGGCGTCCGCCGTGTCGCGGACGCACTGCGAGGCCGTGTACCCGCCGTGCCCCTCGCCCTCGTAGCTGAGGACCACGCCTTTGCCCAGGTGGCGGGCGGTCTCCGCCGCCCACTGGTACGGGGTGGCGGGGTCGCCCTTGGTGCCGATCAGCAGCACGGGCGGCGCGCCGGTCTTGTCTATCTTGCGGATGTAGTCCGTACCGGCGGGCCAGCCCGTGCAGGAGATCGCCGCGCCCACCTGGTCCGGGCCGAACATCGGGGAGGCCTTGGCGAACTTCTGCTCCAGTGAGGCGAGTTCGGCGGCCGGGTCCCTGGCGCGCACCGGGTCGTCGGCGCAGTTGACCGCGAGCAGCGCCTCGCGGCTGTTGTCGTCGTCGGCGCGGTCGCCCTGCGCGTCCTCCCCCGCGAACTGCTTGTTGATCTCGTCGAGGACGGCCGGGTCCCCCTTGTCGTGGAGGGTGGCGATGCCCTGAGCGAGGGTCGGCCACAGCTGCTCGGCGTAGAGCGAGTTGGTGATCGCGGTACGCAGGTCGCCGGAGGTGAAGTCGGCGCCGGAGGCGGTTCTGGCGCTCTTGCGGTCGAGCTGGGCGACGGTCGCGTCCAGTGTGCTGGTCGCCTTGGCGGTGCCGGCGCCGAGCGGGCACACGGCACCCTGTGCGGCGCAGTCGGACAGGAAGGTGTCCAGGCCCTTCTGGAACGCCCTGGCCTGGGCGAGCGCCGACTGCGCCGCGTCCGCCGTCAGCGAGTCCACGGCGTCCAGGACCATGCGCCCGGTCCGCCTGGGGAACTGGGCCGCGTAGACCGCGCCGAGCCGGGTGCCGTAGGAGATGCCGAAGTAGTTCAGCTTCTTGTCGCCGAGCGCCTGGCGCAGCACGTCCAGGTCACGCGAGGCATTGATGGTGCCCACGTGCGGCAGCAGCTCGCCGGTGACCTTGCGGCACTCCTCGGCCACCGCCTTCAGCTCGTCGACGAGCTGGCTCCGGCCCTCGGCGTCGTCGGCCGGGGCGCTGTCCGAGGAGCTCTCGATGTCCTGCTCGGCCTTGGCGCCGCAGTGCACGGGTGCGCTGCGGCCCACTCCCCGCGGGTCGAAGCTCACCAGGTCGTACGCCGGGGCGAGCCGCGCGGTGTCCGCCGTGAAGCCGCCGAGGCCCTTGAGGCCGGACTCGCCGGGGCCGCCGAAGTTGAAGACGAGCGAGCCCTTGGGGGCGGTAGCGGAGACCGCGCCGCCCGGCGAGGCCGTGCCCGCCTCCGTGCCCGTGCCGGTGGGGCCCTCGCCCGACTCGGCCGCCCGTACGCGGGCCACCGCCAGCGCGATCGTGCCGGCCTCGGGCCGGGCGTAGTCGACGGGCACGGTCAGCTCGGCGCACTCCATGCCCTTGGGGGCGTCCTTGACCGTGCAGCCGCCCCAGGTCAGGTGCTGGGTGTAGAAGCGGGTCAGATCAGGCTTGCGGCCGTCCGCCGCGGCCGGGACCGTCAGGGCGAGCAGCGCCATCGCCGCACCGGCGGCGCCCGCTGTCGTACGTCCGCGCATGGCAGACCTTTCGGTCGGGTGCCCCCGCAGCAAACGTAAGCCGCCGAACGGAGTACCGCACGACGGATCGCCCACTGCCCTCACTCTCTGTGAGAACAGCAGGTCACCAGGGCGGCGGCCGGATCCCGTCCACCGCCCTGCCGTGGCGGACCCGGCTATTTGCCGTGCGGGTCCGCCGGGGGTCGGCGCTGCTCCTCTCCGGGGTCGGGGACCTCGCGTTCGGGGGTCGCGGGGGCCGGTCGGATCCGGGCGGCCTCGGCGCGCAGCATCGCGTTGAGCGCCGCGAAGGGGTCGATGGGCATGGCTGAACCACCTCGCTGTGCTGGTGAGTTGAGTACCGCTGAGCTCGCTGAGCACGGAACGCTCAGCAGCGCAGCACCACACAGCGCGTGGCATCGAGGGAAGTGGGCCCCACCCGGCCCGGCCCGCCGGGCCCGCGTACGACGGGCCGTGGCGCCATCCGTACGGAACGGGCGCCCGGCGCCGGGCGGCTCGCGCGGGCCTCCGCCGGTGGCGCGGGCGCGGCCTCGTCCGGCTGCTCCTCGCCCACCGGGCCCGGCACCGCCGACGACACGGCCGCCCGGTCCGGGGCGGGCGGACCCGCCGTCTCCGCCCCCGGCGCCGCCCCGAGCAGCGCGGCCACCACGAGCAGCACCACGACGGCGCGGCGCAGGGCGCCGAGGAGAACGGGCGGCATGCCTGAACCCTGCCCGTAAAAGCCCATGACCTGCCCGGATCCGGGCGAGATCCCCCTCCCGGGTGAATGCCCGTCAGCGCACCCGGAACACCGGCCCCTTGGGGGCGAACGGCAGCGCCCCGCCCTGCGGGTGCCGGACTGCAGGACGGTTCCGCCGCGTCCGCGCACCCGTACTCGCCCGGCGATCTCGGCCGGGGGCAGGAAGCGCGCCTCGCGGATCGGTGGCGATCCGGTCGTACACCTCCTCGGCAGACAGCCCCTTCAACCCCGGGTCGTACAGCAGCCCTTCGGGCATCTGCCCCACGCCCGTCTCGGCGGCCAGCCGTTGACGACACCCCGTTTACACGCGGGTGCTCTCCCGTACGGCCTGCTCGGGGAGTTCCACCGCGTCCTCCCGCGGACGCTGCTTGCGGGCCGCGAGGAGCGCGTACACCAGCACGCCCGCGAAGAGGAACAGCACGCCCTGGTAGACCGCCGCGTAGCCGGAGCCGGCGACCAGCCACAGCGAGAAGGCGGCGGCGAAGGAGGCGAGCAGTCCGTCGCGGATCAGGCGGCCGCGGTGGACCCGGTCGGCGCGGCCGGAGGCGAGGAAGTAGATCTGGGCGGCGGTCGACAGGAGGTAGGGGACGGTCGCCGTGAAAGTGGTGACCAGGACCAGCATCTCGAAGACGCCCTTGGCGCCCGCCGTGTAGTTGTAGACGGTCAGCGACGAGGCGAGGACGACCGTGACCAGGACGCCGACGGTGGGCACGCCCCGGCTCTTGCGGGCGAAGGCCTTGGGGAACAGCCCGTCCCGGGCCGCGGCGTACGGGGTCTGGGCGCTCAGCAGCGTCCAGCCGTTGAGGGCGCCGACCATGGAGACCAGCGCGGCGACCGCGACCGCGGTGCCGCCCCAGGTCCCGCCGAACATGGCGTCGACGGCGTCGGTGAACGGCGCGGTGGAGGTCACCAGGCGGTCGTGCGGCACGGTGCCGAAGACCGAGAGGGTGCCCAGGAGGTAGATCACGGCGGCGCCGATGGTGCCGAGGATGGTGGCGCGGCCGACGTTGCGGCGCGGGTCGCGGACCTCTCCCGCGCTGACCGCGGCCGACTCGACGCCGAGGTAGCTGAAGAGCAGGATCGCGGCCGAGGCGGAGACGGCGCCCATGGCGCTGTGGTCGTCGGCCTGGAGCGGGCCGAGGTTGGCCGGGTCGAAGAAGAAGAGCCCGCCGACCGCGACGAGCAGCAGCGGCGCGAACTTCAGGACGGTGGAGACCAGTTGCACCGCGCCCACGTAGCGGGTGCCCGCGAGGTTGGCGAGCGCGGGGAGCCACTGGAGCGTCAGCGCCGCCGCGATGGTCGCCGCCTTGTTCCCGTGCACGGGTATCAGTACGTCGAGGTAGCCCACGGCCGCCACGGCGAGCGCCGCGTTGGAGACCCAGGTGGTGATCCAGTACGACCAGGCGGCGAGGAATCCGGCGAAGTCGCCGAACGCCTCGCGCGCGTAGACGTAGGGTCCGCCGGTCTGCGGCAGCCGCTCGGCGAGGCGTCCGAAGACCAGCGCCAGCGCGATCGCGCCGACGGTCAGGACCGCGAAGGCGAGCAGACTGATGGTGCCGAAGGGGGCGACCGACGCCGGCAGCAGGAAGATACCGCCGCCGATGATGTTGCCCATGACCAGAGCGGTCGCCACCGGCAATCCGAACTGCCGGGCATGCCTGCTCTGGGTCTCTTGCGTGGTCATGGGGTGGTGCGCCTCTCTCCGTGCCGAAACCCGTTCATGTTCGGGTACGGAGGGCCCTGCTCAAAATCACGCGGATTTGTCCCGCAGAGCCGCCCCCTCAACCGGAAAAGGTCCTTCCGCTTCGGCTTCGGACCGGGGAATCTGCGGAGCGGGGGAAACCGGCACCTGCGGCCCCAGGCACTCGCGCAGCCACCTCCGCAGCACGTGGTGCACCTGCTCGGCGCCCACCAGCTGCCCGTCACCGGCGACCGGCGCCGACAGGCCGCGCGGCCACAGCAGGAACGGGTGCGCCTGCTCGCCGCCGAGTCCGCCGTGCGAGCCGATCTGCTCCTCGAAGGCGTGCACCTCACCGGTGACCGGGTCGTACATGGAGTTGACCATGATGTCGGCGGTGTGCGGGAAGGTGTCGGTGCGCCGCACGGCCTCCGCCGCGCCGGGCCCGAACCCGGTCAACGGGCCCTTCCCGTCCTCCAGCTCGGAGACCGGCACCTCGTGGACGCGGTCCGTGCCCGCGCCTCCGATGACCACCGCGCCGTGCTCCTCGCTGCGCACCAGGAGGAACCCGATGCCGGGATGCCCCGCGAGGGTGCGCAGGAGCGCCGGGTGGCGGCGGTCGATCTCCTCGCGGCTGAGCCGCCAGCCGGTGTCCGGGAAGGAGACGAGGCCGAGGTTGCCGGAGGCGAGCACGACCGGGTCGGAGGCGGGCCCCGGCTCCCCGTTCTCCGGGACCGGCCGGTGCAGTGCCACCCGCACCGCGTCCCGCGCCTCCGCGCCGCTCTTGGTGCGCCCGGCGCTGCGCGGCACGGGCAGCCCGCACCCGGCCCGCACCAGGTCCTTCAGGGTCAGCCCGTAGGCGCGCGCGAACGTCTCGCCCGGGCTCTGCCCGTGGTCGGAGAGCAGCACGATCCGGTACGCGCGCGGGGCGTGCTCCGCGACCCTGTCGATCAGCGCGATCGACCGGTCCAGGCGCTCCAGGACCTTCTGGGCGTCCCGGCCGCGCGGCCCGGAGTGATGGGCCACCTCGTCGTACGCCACCAGGTCGGCGTAGACGGCGGTGCGCCCGGCGAGCATGTCCCCGATCACCGCCGCGACCACCACATCTCGCTCGACGACGGTCGCGAACGCCCGGATGAACGGGTAGAGCCCGCCGCGCCGCACGCGCGGCGTGTCCCCGCGCAGCCGGGCGCGGGTGGACTGGCCGATCTCGCGGCCGGCCTCGGCGACGAAGGAGAGCGCGGTGCGCACGGCGTTGGCCGGGTCCGAGAAGTACGCGAAGTAGCCCGCCCGGGACCGGTTGCGGCGGCCGCGCCGGGCCGCCATCGACAGGACCAGGGCGAGCTGGTCGGCGCCGCCGGAGAAGAGGTTGCCGCGGCTGGCGCCGTCGACGGTGAGCAGCCCGCCGTCGCCGGTGCGCTCGACGGCCCGGCGCTGGAGCTCGACCGCGGAGGCCGGGCGGTTGGAGACCATCAGCTCGCCGGTGTCCTTCTCGTACCACCGGAAGGCGGGCACGTCGAAGGTGCAGCCGTGCAGGATGCCGAGCTGGCTGGCGCCGGTCTGGCTGGACCAGTCGGTGCGCCACGGGGTGAGCCGGTGGGTGCGCTCCAGCCAGCCGGCGACGGTCGGCATCAGGCCGGCGCCGACCGCGTGGCCCAGCACGTCGTGGCCGACGCCGTCGAGCTGGAGGAAGACCGTCCCGGGCGGCTCGGAGCCGCGGTCCTCGTCGCCGCGCCGGCGGCGGCGCCGGTCGGCCAGGCGCGAGAGTCTGCGCCGGTAGGCGTTGTCGTCCCGGACCGCGAGCGCGGTGGAGGTGGCGGAGGCGACGGCCGACATCACCGCGGCCACCACCACCGCGGTCTCCGGCTGGGCCGCGCCGCGCCCGCTGGGGATCAGGCTCAGCGCGATCAGCAGCAGCGAGCCGTTGAGGAAGAACACCAACAGGCCCAGGACCAGGGCCGGGACCAGCAGGAACGCGCGCACCACCAGCGGCCACACCAGGGCGCTGAGCAGACCGAACGCCCCCGCGCCCCAGGCGGCGGTGAGCGCGACGCGGGTGATGCTGTCGCCGCCCGCGGACTTCAGCCGGAAGTCGGGCAGGATCCCCGCGAGCGCCATCATCGTGAGGGTGGAGACCGCCCACACCACGATCACCCGCACCAGGGCGCTGCCCGCCGTCCGCCATCGCCCTGTGCACACGCCGCTCGTCACTGCCTCTCGCCTAGCCGTTCCCTCCCAGCGTGTCACAGGGGCGGAAACCGGCCGACGATTTTGTTTTCGCGGGCGGCGGCCGGGTCAGCAGCCGTCGTACCCGGCGGTCGGCATCGAGAGCCTGCGGTGGATGTGGGCCTTCCTGGCCGCGTCGTACGCCGGTTCGTCGAGCCCGGCCGTCTCCAGCCGCACCCCGCGGCGCTCGCACTCGGCGGAGAAGTCCGGCACGGACGTCAACGCCCGTTCGAGGACGCGCTCGTTGGGCGCGACGAAGAGGTCCACCTGGCCCGCGTCCACGTCCGCCCACAGTCCGAGGTGGTCGGGGCGCAGGCCGTAGAAGAGAAGCTGCCGGGTGACCACGTACCCCTTGTCGGCGGCCCAGCGCGCGCACATCTCGTGCTGGCTTCGGGTGTCCACCAGGAAGGGGTCCAGGTCGAGTTCCTCCAGCGGGGTCAGACTGGCGATCGCCGCCACTCGCACGTCACCCATGACCGACCCCCATGCCCTTCGTTTGTGGTGCCGACCCTACTCCTGGCTCACGGCGGCGAGGAGTAGCCGCATGAGTGGCAGATCTTCCAGCCGTCCTGGGTCATCGCGAGTATCCCGCCGCAGCGCGGGCACTGCTCAGAGTGCATGATCATGCCGGGCCTTCCCTTCGTGGACCGATGCCTACCCCGGACCCCGTCCTGTGCGCCCCCACGACACTTAGGCTCGTACACAACAGCGCGCACGGTGGTTTTCGAGCGGAGGAGATTTCGGGTGCCGGTGGAGATCACCTGGTGGGGTCATGCCACCTGCACGGTCGAGGACTCCGGAGTGCGGGTGCTCACCGATCCGCTCTTCACCCGGCGCCTGGCGCATCTGCGCAGGCGGCGGGGGGCGGTGCCGCCACCCGAGGCCGCCGTCGCCGAGGTGGTCCTGGTCTCGCATCTGCACTCCGACCATCTGCACCTGCCCTCCCTCGCCCGGCTCGCGCCCGGCACCCGGCTCGTCGTGCCGCACGGCGCGGTCCGGGCCGTGCCGGGGCTGCACAAGCTCGGGCTGCGCCTCACCGAGGTGCGCGCCGGGGATGTGGTCGAGGCAGGTGATCTGCGCATACGGTCGGTCAGCGCACGCCACGACGGGCGGCGGCTGCCGTTCGGGCCGCACCGCACGCCCGCGCTCGGCTATGTCATCGAGGGCCGCGCCCGCACCTACTTCGCCGGCGACACCGGGCTCTTCGACGAGATGGCCGAGGAAGTCGGGCCGGTCGACGTGGCCCTGCTGCCGGTCGGCGGCTGGGGTCCCTACCTCGGCCCGGGGCACCTGGACGCGGGCCGGGCCGCCCAGGCGCTGGCGCGGATCGGGGCGCGGGCGGCGGTGCCGGTGCACTACGGCACGTACTGGCCGATCGGGCTCGACGGGGTGCGCCCGCACGAGTTCCACGCGCCCGGCGACGACTTCGTCCGCCACGCGGCCCGGCTCGCACCCGGGGTGACGGTGCACCGGCTGGCGCACGGCGAGAGCGTACGGCCGGAGGTCGCACGGTGATCGCCGCGTTCCTGGCGCGGGCGGCGGGCCAGGTGCCGCCGGAGTCGACGCAGCAGGCGCTCGGCTATCCGTCCCTGTTCATCCTGGTGGTGCTGGGCTCGCTGGTGCCCGTGGTGCCCACCGGGGCGCTGGTGTCGACGGCCGCGGTGGTCGCCTTCCACCAGACGGCCTGGTTCTCGCTGCTGCTGGTCTTCGCGGTGGGCGCGCTCGCCGCGTTCCTGGGGGACGTCGGCCTGTACTGGCTGGGGCAGCGCGGGGTGCGTTCGCGCGGCGGGTCGCGGTGGCTGGCGGCGCTGCGGCAGCGGGCGGCGCCGGACCGCCTGGAACAGGCCCAGGAGAAGCTGAACCGGCACGGGGCGGCGGTCCTGGTCCTGTCCCGGCTCGTCCCGGCGGGCCGGATCCCGGTGATGCTGGCGTGTCTGCTCGGCGAGATGCCGCTGCGCACGTTCGTACGCGGCGACATGCCCGCGTGTGTGGCCTGGGCCGGTGCGTACGGGCTCATCGGCATCCTGGGCGGCTCGCTCTTCCCCGAGCCGTGGCAGGGCGTGGTGGCGGCGGTCGTACTGACGCTGCTGATCAGCGCGGGCCCGACGGTGTGGCGCAGGCTGCGGCACGGGGCACAGGCCGAACCGGCGGAGGCCCCGCAACCGAAGTAGCCCCGGAGGCGCTCAGGCGGCCGGCACGCGCGAAGAGTCGACCGGCAGGCCCATGCCGGGCGCTCCGTTGGCCCCGGCGCCGGTCACAGCCCGTCGAGCGCCTCCCCGAACGCGGCCAACGCCCGCTGTACATGCGGCAGTTCCAGCGGGTGCGCCGCGTCCAGCGTCCGCGCGCACTCCTCCTCGGTCGCCCCGAGCAGCGGCCGCGTGGCGAGCCGGGCGCGCAGCGCGCCCAGTTCGTCGCCGAAGCGGTGGCCGCCGGGGGCGGGGGCGCCGAGTCGGCCGGTCAGGTACTCCTCAAGGTCCATCGAGTCCGTGACCCCCCGTGCGGCCAGCCGGTTGCGGAGGGGGCCGAGGTCGGCGTAGAGGTGGCGGCCCGCCTGCGGGGGCCGGGCGAAGGCCCCGGCGGAGAGGACCGCGCGGTGGGCCGCCTCGGCGAGGGTGCCGTGCAGGGCGGCGGCCCGGCCCATCCGGACCGCGACCGGGTCGGGCTCGCCCAGGGCGTAGGCGGCGGCCTCCGCGACCGGGCCCGCCACGACCGAGCCGAGGGCGGTGAGGACGTCGAGGGCGCGGGCCCTGGCCTCGCCACCGCGCTCGGTGGCCGGGAAGCGGGCGACGGCGGCGGGCCATCCGTCCGGGGTGAGCGCGCCCGACAGATCGGACAGGACGGTGACGTCGTCGGGGCACATCTCGGCGGGGCTGAACAGGACCGTGTCGTGCGGATGGTGCAGGGTGTCGCGCCAGGTCTCGTCGCTGATGATGTGCAGCCCCTCCCCCACGGCCGCCTCGCACGCCTCCCGTACGGTCTCGGGCGGCGCGACCGTCGCGGTCGGGTCGTCGGCGACGGAGAGCACCAGGAGCCGGGGCACCCCGCCCTCGGTGCGCACCCGGCGCACGGTCTCCAGGAGGGCGTACGGGTCGGGGACGCCGCCGCACTCGGCCGGGGTCGGCACGTGGTAGGCGGGCCGCCCGAGCAGCCGGGCCTGCGGGGTCCACCAGGCCGGGCAGGGGCGGGGCAGCAGCACGTCGCCCCCGTACGAGGCGAGCAGGGCGAACAGGAGCGGCGGGGCGCCCGGCGCGGCGGCCACCAGCTCGGGGTCGCCGCGCAGTCCGCGCCGCCGCCAGTAGCCGCAGGCGGCCTCGCGCAGCTCGGGTCCGCCGCCGGGCGGTTCGGGGCCGGTGCGCTCGGCGGCGCCCGCCAGGACCGCGGCCAGCTCGGGCAGGACGGGCAGCCCGGTGCCGGGCGCGGGCGGTCCGTAGCGGACGGGTCCCCGGCCTTCCGCCACCGTCCCGTGCATGCGCCGCCTCCTTCGCACCCCGCCGTCCCCCGTTTCGGCCCCTGAGCCCTTTATACGGAGGTTTGCCCGGCGGCGCCGCTCCGCATGCGTACGCGGACGTGCCGGACGTGCCGGACGGGTCCTGGCGGGCGGCGGTCAGGCGCGGCGGGGGACGGCGGCGAGCTGGTCCTCCAGGCCGCGGCCCTTGGTGCGGACCACGCCCTCGGCGACCTCGGACAGCTTCCGGTTGGCGTGCTGCGAGACGGTGCGCAGTACGGCGAAGGCCTCCTCCGCGTCGCACCCGAGCACATGCATCACGATGCCGCTGGCCTGGTCGATCACCGGGCGGGAGCGCAACGCCGTCTCCAGTTGCTCCACCTCCGCCAGGGCCGCGTGGTAGCGGCGGTCGCGGACGAGGCCCGCGGTGGTCTCCTCGCCGAGGATGCTCACCGGGCCGCACACGGCCTCGTCGAGCGAGCCGGGGCGGAAGCTGTAGAGGCTGAGGGTGACTTCGATGCCGGAGCGACGGAAGGGAAGGGTGACACAGGACCGTACGCCCGACTCCAGGGCCAGGGCGCGGTAGCCGGGCCAGCGGCTCTCCGTCAGCAGGTCCTCGGTGTCCACCGGGGCCCCGGCGTCCAGCGCGGTCGGAATGGGCCCGTCGCCGCAGGCCAGCTGAACGTTCGCGAGGGGCGCGAGGTCCGGGTGCGTGGCGGTGACCCGGCTGTCGGGTCCGCTGTCGGCGATGGTCGCCACGGCGCCGCAGGAGCCGGGCGCACAGCGCACCGACTGCTCGGCGAGCCGGGAGAGCCGACCCACGGGGGAAGCGGAGTGCGGTCGTTGACGTTCCGGCTCGCAGAGCATGGGAAACCTCCTGACCCGCGCCTTCCCTGCCCCCGGTCCGGGAAACGGTCCGAACGGCTAGCTTGCTGGTATGACGCAGACGGCGGACGACTTCGGCGAGGAACTGGCGGACTTCGTCAGACGGGTGGGCGAGCTGCGCACCGCGCGCTCGCAGTCCGACGGGGAACAGCTGACCGTCCTCGACGCCGCGCTCTTCGAACTCCAGCACGTGGTGGACCAGTTGTGGCCCCGGTACGAGCAGTTCGCCGCCGGGGCCGCCGGCGCGCCCGGCTCGCCGGGCGACCGGCAGGAGCGGCTGCTGCTCAAGGCGCTGTTCCAGCGGCTTCCGCTGCCGGTGGCGCTCGTCGACCGCGAAACCGTGGTGCGCAGGCTGAACTTCGCGGCCACCGGGCTGACCGGGGCCCGCGCCGGGTACGCGACCGGGCGGCCGCTGGCCGCCCTGCTGATGCCGGGCGACCGTGCCGCGTTCCGCTCGCAGGCGGCGGCCGTGGCCCGCGGCGAGGGCGACCGGGGACTGACCGTGCGCCTCCAGCGGCGCCCCGAGGAGCCGCTGCTCGCCACCCTGACCGCGCTGCGGCCGCCGGACGAGCCGCACCCGGGCGTCCTGGTGGTCTTCCAGGCGGGGATATCCCGGGCGGCCTCGGCCGCCGCCCCGCCGCCCGAGGTGCCCGATCTCGCCGAGTCGACGCGGCACGCCCGGCTGATGGACCTGGTGGACACGATGGCGGCGGCGCTGCTGCGGCTGCCGCCCGGCGACCGCACCGAGGTGCTCGCCACCGCCGCCCGGGTGCTGTGCGGGCGCTTCGCGCAGTGGGTGGTGGCCGATGTGGTGGAGGGCGGGCTGCGGCGCGTCGCCGTGCTCGGCCCTGCGGCCGAGGAGGACTCCGTGCTCCGCCGCGCGGTCGCCGGGCAGGACCCGGCCCGTGCCCCGCTGGTCGCGGAGGCGGCCCGGGCCGGGGCGACGTCGCTCCAGGTGCAGCCGGAGGACACCGACGGGTTCGGCCACGACCCCTCGGGCACGCCGGTCCTGGCCCGCGCGGACGTGACGTCCCTGCTGTGCGTGCCGCTCGGCGCGCCCGGTCCCGTACAGGGCGTGCTCACGCTCTTCCGTACGGGGCCGGCCCGGCCGTTCTCCATGGCCGAGGCGCAGGCGATGGACGTGATGTCCCGTCATGTGGCGCTGGCTATGCGGCGTCCCGCTCCATCTGGTGATGAGCCGCCGGAGCCTGCTCCCGCAGGGCCTGATCCCGCAGCCGAGTGCAGCAGCGAGTGATCAGCCGGGAGACGTGCATCTGGGAGATGCCCAGGTCCTCGGCGATCCTGCTCTGCGTCATGTCGCGGAAGAACCGCATGTAGAGGATCTGCCGCTCCCGCGGCGGGAGGCGGCGCAGCCCCGGTTTGACGGCCTCGCGGTCGACGACGATGTCGAGCGCCGGGTCGACCGCGCCCAGGGAGTCACTGAGGCTGTATCCGTCCTCGGCACCCGGAAGTTCGGCGTCGAGGGAGAGCGCGGAGAAGCTTTCGAGCGCTTCGAGACCGGCCTTGACCTCGTCCTCGGTCATCCCGGTGTGCGCGGCGATGTCCGCCACGGAGGGGTTGCGGGTGCCGGCGGTCTGCATGAGCTCCTGGCGGGCGGCGCGGACCCGGCCGCGCAGGTCCTGGACCCGGCGGGGCACGTGCAGGGTCCACATGTGGTCGCGGAAGTGGCGCTTGAGCTCGCCGGTGATGGTCGGCACCGCGAAGCTCTCGAACGCGGCGCCGTGCTCCGGGTCGTACCGGTCGACTGCCTTGACCAGCCCGAGGGCGGCCACCTGGCGCAGGTCGTCGAGGGCCTCGCCCCGGTTGCGGAACCGGCCGGCCAGCCGCTCGGCCATGGGCAGCCAGGCCCGGACCAGGTCCTGGCGCAGCGCGTGCCGTTCGGGGCCGTCGGGCAGGGCGGCCAGCCGCGCGAACGCGGCGGCGGTGTCGGGGGCGTCGTCGTGCGGGTGCTTCGCTGTGGCCTGTGCGTGAGTACGCATGCGGGGAACAGCTCCCTGAACGGTGGAGTCGGATGTGGTCACCGCTGGGAGGGCTGCGCCGGGTGCCCCGGCCGACGGCACGGGCACGCCCGGAGCGGACAGCCGCTCCCACGGACGTGCCTCCGGTCCGAAGCACGAGGTGCGCCTGCCCGGGTCCACACACTCCAAACACCCCCGTGTCCGGGCATGGACGGAACGAGGCTGGGTACTGCGGCGGGACGGAGCCGAGACGGAGACGAGACGGAGACGAGACGGAGACGAGGCGGACAGCGATGGCACGGTACGTCCGGGAAGTCATGACGGCGGGTGTCGCGGCCGTACGGCCCGATGCCTCGCTGGTCGAAGCGGCCCAGCTGATGCGCGCCCAGGACATCGGGGGCGTGCTGGTCGCGCGGGGCGACCAGCTGATCGGGGTGCTCACCGACCGGGACATCACCCTGCGGGCGGTGGCCGACGGCGCCGACCCGCTGACCGTCAGCGTCCAGTCCGTGTGCACCCGTTCACCGGTGTGCGTGGGCCCCGACGACGAGCTGGTGACGGCGGTGCGGCTGATGCGGCGGCACGCGGTGCGCCGACTGCCGGTGGTCGAGGGCGGGCGGCCGCTGGGCATGCTGAGCCTCGGGGACGTCGCCGCCCGTCAGGACCCCCCTCCGGCGCTCGGGGACATCAGCCGGGCCGCCCCGCAGACCTGGCCGCAGGTGCCCCGGCAAGGGGGGCCGGCCGACCGGTCCGGTCCCCCTCAAGCGTTCTGATCCGCCGTCAGGCGGACCGGCCCAGCATGGCGAGCAGCCGTGTCTGGGCGTCGGCTTCCGCGGGCACCGTCACGGGCGCGTCGAACATGCTGCGGGGCAGCTCGTCGGCGTACCCGCCGAACTCCCGCGCCGCCGCGTCGACCAGGGCGTCCGGCAGCCGCTCGTCCGCGCCGATCGCCCGGGAGAGGTCCCAGGCGTGCACCACCGCGTCCGCCACCATCTGCGAGCAGTACGCGGCGGCGGGCGTCTTGCCGTACGAGAGGTGGACCGTGCCGTCGAGCGCGCCCGGCCCGGCGAACGCGGCCACCGCGGCGGCCTGCGCCGACTCCCACACGCCCACCGGGTCCGCGCCGAGCACATCGCCGTCGAAGGCGTCCCCGACGTCGGCGATGGTGCGGCCCTCCGCGACCAGCGGCGGCACCCACAGCTGCTCCACGGCCAGATGGCTGACGAGGTCCCGCACCGACCACTCGGCGCACGGCGTGGGCAGGTCCCACTGGTCGGGCCGGACGGCGTGGACGCGGGAGCCGAAGAAGGCGATGGCCTCGCGGTGGCGGTCGAGGAGCTGGGCGTGGTCCGCAGACGCAGGGGAATCCATGGGGCAACTCTCCCGGACGGGGGCGTAAGGCTCAAGCACGGATTGCGCTGACGGCGGGCGGGTACCCATGGGCCATGTCTTTTCCGTCTCTGCCGTCCGTACCGCCCCTGCGGCCCGTCTCCGCCAAGCGGGCCATCTGGTCCACCGGCCTGCCCCGCCGGCTGAGCGCCCACGACCTGGCGCTGTTCCGGGTGGCCGCCGACCGGAACTGGCCGGGCGCCCGCGCCGTGCTGCCGCGGCTGAGCCGGGCCGCCGACCACGGGCTGCTGTGGTTCGGCGCCGCCGCCGCGATGGCGGCCACCGGCTCGCCCCGGGCGCGGCGGGCGGCGCTGCGCGGGGTGGCCTCGCTCGCGCTCGCCTCGGCGACCGTCAACACGGTGGCCAAGCGGTCGGTGCGCAGACCCCGGCCGATACTGGAACTGGTGCCGCTGGTGCGGCAGTTGAAGAACCAGCCGATCACCACGTCCTTCCCGTCCGGGCACTCCGCATCGGCGGCGGCCTTCGCGACCGGGGTGGCCCTGGAGTCGCTGGGCTGGGGCGCGGTGGTGGCTCCGGTCGCCTTCTCGGTGGCCGCCTCCCGGGTGTACACCGGGGTGCACTATCCGGGCGACGTTCTGGTGGGCGCGGCCCTCGGCGTCGGCGCGGCCTTCGCCGTACGGGGCCTGGTGCCCACCCGGCGCCAGTTGCCCGCGCCCGGGCGGCCGTACACGGACGCGCCCGCGCTGCCCGGCGGCGAGCACCTGGTGGTCGTGGTCAACGAGGCCTCCGGCACGTCCGCCGCGAAGGCCGCCGCGGTGCGCGACGCGCTGCCGCTGGCCGAGGTGGTGGAGTGCGCCCCCGAGGACCTGACGGCAACGCTCGACAAGGCGGCCCGGCGCGGGCGGGCGCTCGGGGTGTGCGGCGGCGACGGCACGGTGAACCGGGCGGCGGCGGCCGCCGCCCGGCACGGCGTCCCGCTCGCGGTGTTCCCCGGTGGCACCCTCAACCACTTCGCTTACGACCTGGGCATCGAGGAGGTCCAGGACACCGCCCGCGCGCTGGCCTCGGGTGACGCCGTCAAAGTGGACCTCGGCCGGTTCACACCCGGCCCCGGCGGCGACGCCGCCGGGTACTTCGTCAACACCTTCAGCCTCGGCGTCTACCCGGAGCTGGTGCGGCTGCGCGAGCGCTGGTCGCCCCGGATCGGCGGCTGGCCCGCCGGGGTGCTCGCGGCGTACGAGGTGCTGCGCGGCGAGCGGCCCCTGGAGGCCGAGCTGAGCGGCACACCCCACGCGCTGTGGATGCTGTTCGCGGGCAACTGCATCTACCAGCGCCTCGGCCCGGCCCCGGCCCACCGCTACGACCTGGCGGACGGGCTGCTCGACGTCCGCTTGGTGCAGGGCGGCCGGCTGCCCGGGCTCCGGCTGCTCGCGGCTGCGCTCGCCGGGCCGCTCAGCCGCTCCCCCGTCCACGCGGCCCAGCGGATGCGCCGACTGCGCATCGGCGGGCTCGCGCCGGGCACGTCGGTGGCGTACGACGGTGAAGTCGCCCACATAGAGGGCGAGTTGACGGTCGACAAGCTGCCCGAGGCACTGACGGTGTACCGGCCCGTGACGAGGGGGCCGGGCAACCGGCCGCCCGCGTACGACCGTTGACCGGGCCCGGGACCTGTCCTAGTCCGTGAAGGTCGCCCCGGGCTTCAGCAGCCGCAGCCGCTCGCTGAGCCCGGCGGCGGCGAACGCCTCGGTCAGGGTGTCCGCGCCCTCGCTGAAGTGGCCCCAGTGCTCGAAGTGGAGCGGCACCACATGGCGGGCGCCCAGGATCTGGGCGGCCTCGGCGGCGGCCTCGCTGGTCAGGGTCAGCGGAGCGCCGTCGAAGAGCGGGGTGCGCGCGGCCCCGGCGAAGAGCACGGCCACGTCGACCGGCCCGAACCGCTCGGCCACCGCGCGGACGTGGTCCAGCGAGGCGTTGTCACCGCTGACGTAGACGGTCGGCACCGCGTCGCCGTGCAGGACGAAGCCGGTGACCTCGCCGGCCAGCGACTCGGCGCCCTCGGGCCCGTGCAGCGCGGGCACACCGGTGATCCGCAGCCGCTCGCCGAGCTCGTACGTCTCCCAGTTGGGCAGCGCCGTCACGGCATCCCCGAGCCTGCCGTGCGCGGCGGGCGTCGACAGGACGAGCGGCACCCGGTCCAGGTAGGCGCGCCCGGCCTCGTCCAGGTTGTCGGGGTGCTGATCGTGCGAGAGCAACACCGCGTCCACGGCCCCGGTCTCGTCGGCCTCGACCGCGGGTCCGGCCGTCTTGACCAGCTTGCGGTCGCCGATCGGATAGTCGCCCGGGGCGTCGAAGGTCGGGTCGGTGACCAGCCGGAAGCCGCAGATGTCCACGACGGCGGTCGGCCCGCCCACGTACCGGATCGATACCTCACCCATGGTGCCCTCCCAAGTGATCATTCTTGCTCGGCAGGGGTAACGCACCCGACGCTACGGCTTGTTCCACCCCCGGCGGTAGTGGCGACTCGACGGCGCGCGGCTGCCCCGGAGCGCGCCCGGCGGGCGGGCCCGCGCTGTCCATATGGCGAAACGCAGGTCTCAGCATCCGACACGGCGGCGTACGGTGGCCGTACCGACCGCGAGAACGTCGAGAGAGGGAGCCGGTCATGCCGAAGGAGACCGCCGTCTACACCCACGGCCACCACGAGTCCGTACTGCGCTCGCACAGTTGGCGCACCGCCGCCAACTCCGCCGCATACCTCATCGGTGAACTCAAGCCGGACGCCCGGGTCCTGGACATCGGCTGCGGACCCGGCACCATCTCCGCCGACCTGGCCGCACTGGTCCCGGACGGCCAGGTCACCGCCGTCGACGCGGCGCCCGGCATCGTCGGGCAGGCGCGCGCGTACGCCGAGGAGCGCGGGCAGCTCAACATGGCCTTCGCCGTCGCGGACGTCCACGCCCTCGACCACCCCGACGACTCCTTCGACGTCGTCCACGCCCACCAGGTGCTGCAACACGTGGGCGACCCCGTCCAGGCGCTGCGCGAGATGCGCCGGGTCACCCGGCCCGGCGGTCTGGTCGCGGTGCGCGACAGCGACTACGGCGCCTTCGCCTGGTTCCCCGAAGTCCCGGCCCTGGACGGGTGGCTGGAGCTGTACCACCGGGTCGCCCGGGCCAACGGCGGCGAGCCGGACGCCGGGCGGCGGCTGCGGTCCTGGGCGCGCAAGGCCGGGTTCACCGACATCACCTCCACCGCCTCGACCTGGTGTTTCGCCACACCCGACGAGCGCACCTGGTGGAGCGGACTGTGGGCGGACCGCACGGTGGCGTCCTCGTACGCGCGGCTCGCGGTGGACGGAGGACACGCCACCGAGGCAGCCCTCGCGGCGATCGCCGAGGGGTGGCGGACGTGGGGCGCCGACGACGACGCGTGGTTCATGGTCCCCCACGGCGAGATCCTCTGCCGCGTGTGACCGTCACCAACTAGGCTCGTACGTATGGAGATCCTCGGAACGACACTGCGCATCTGCGTCGACGATCTGGAGACCTCGGTGGTCTTCTACGAACGCCTCACCGGAAGCAAAGCCCTGCGCTTCGAACGCGGCGGAGTGTCGGTCGCCGCGGTCGGCTGCTTCCTGCTGATGAGCGGTCCGGAGTCGGAGCTGGAGATCCTGCGCAAGGTTTCGGCCACGATCGCCGTCAAGGACGTCGACGACGCCTACCGCGCCCTCACCGGGGTGGGCGCCCGCGTCATCGCGGGCCCGGTCCCCACCCCGGTGGGCCGCAATCTGATCGCGGTACACCCGGACGGCGCGGTCTTCGAGTACGTGGACCACAGGGGGTAGTTCCCGGAGGGGGTGCGCCCCCGCGGGGCGCACCTTCAGGGGCGCGGGGCTGTGACATCGTGCGGCTCCGCCGCGTGGGCGTGACCAGCCCACCACGGTCCGCACCCGAGAGCCGCGCCCCCTAGGGCGTGTTTCGAAAGTCCCGTCTGCCCGGCGGCGTCTGGCACGCACGCTCGCCGCGTTGTCGGGATCACCCCGATACAACCAGTATCGGGGCGACCCTCCGCCTTGCGATCGCACGCACCAGACGCCGCCGGGCCCGCCCTTCGGGCGGACGACGCTACTTTCGAAACACGCCCTAGAGTGCCTCCGGCCGCATCCGGTAGTCATACCGTTCCGGCAACGGCTCGTCCGTGATCCGGGCCCACACCTCGCCCAGTATCTCCGCGCCTTCACGCAGGTCAGCCACTTCGAAACCCTCGTCGAAGACGGCTCGCGCCCCCGCCAAATCCCCCTCGGCGAGCAGAAGTCGCGCCTCCAGAAGCCGAAACGCACCACGCCCCTGCACAGGGGGCCGGAGCCGACCCCACACCGCGCGGGCATCCGCCGGGCGCCCCGCGCCGAGCAGCGCCCCGATAGCCTCCCGCCCCAGCGCGGCGGTCGCCGCAACCCAGTGCTCCCCGTCCCGCCTCTCCGCGCACAGGTCGTCGAACGCCTCCGCGTACAGCGAGGCGGCCCGGTCCGTGTTGCCCGCGAGCCGGTCCGCGACGGCCAGGCAGCGCAGCAGCGGCCAGCGCGAGGGGGCGAGCGGAAGCCCGCGCTCCCAGCTGCGTACCGCCTGCGCCCGGTCGCCCGCGTGCCACTGCGCGACCCCGAGGTGGTACTCGGTGAGCGGGGAGGCGGGCGCCGTCTCCAGCATGTCGCGCCAGTGCGGGGCCACCAGTGTCGGCCCGGGCGGGACGACCCGGCGCGGCTCGGGCAGCGCCCCGGCGCGCAGCAACTCCAGCCAGGGCGCCTGCTCTTCGCCGAGCGTGGCCTCGGCGAACGGCGTCCCCGGCAGCTTCAGGCTCCCCCGCAGCACTTCGAGCGCGCCCCACCCGGACCCGGTGGCCAGCGACTGGGTGGGCTCGGTGTCGGCGTACGGGCGCCAGGCCGCGTACGCCTCCTCGACGCGCTCACGCGGCAGTACCGCCTCCAGCCGCCCCGCCACCTCGCCGCGCGCCGCCGGCCAGTCGTCGCCGTGCACGGGCCCGGGGGCGGCGGCGAGCGGGCCATACGCCTCCAGCCAGGCGAACTCCGCGCCCGCCTCCAGCGGAACGTGCTCCAGCTGGGTGCGCGCCAGGCCCGCCTGGATCTCCGCGTAGCCGGCGGTCCCGGACTCGGTCAGCCACTCCTGCCAGCGCCGCCCGCCCCGGCCCGAGCCCCACAGGAACAGCTTGCGTCCCCGCAGCAGATCGGTCGACGTCTGGACCAGGCCCTGCCCGGAGGCGTCGAGCGAGGCGATCCAGCGGCGGGCGCCGTCGGGCACCTCGTAGAAGTAGTCGGCAGGGTGCTCGCCGCGCAGCGGATACGTACGGTCGGCGCCGTCCCACTCGGGGACCGGCACCTGCCGCAGCGTGCGCGCGTATCCGAAGTACCAGGCCCGGTCGGCAGGGGCAAGGACGCGGGTGCGCTCGCCCTCCTCCACGGCGATGTTGGACCACCAGTAGACGGGCGCGGTCCGCTCGTGCGGGTTGCGGACGCGTACACCCACGTACAGGAAGTCGGAGTCCTCGGGCAGCCAGAGGTCCACCTGGAACGGCAGGTCGCGCAGCCGCTCCCACTCCCACAGGCGCAGCATCTCGCCGCCGTCGGGGGCCGGGACGGTGGCCGCGTGCACCGGCGCGCAGGAGAGAGTGGTGTGGCCGGTGGCGCCGATGTTCCACTCGATGCCGCCGGAGAACCAGGCGCCGTTCAGCGCGAAGTCGGCGGGCTGCAACACGGGGTTGGCGTAGAGGAGTTCACGCCCGGTCGGCTTGTGGAAGAGGGAGCGGATCCGGCCGCCGAGGCCGGGCAGTACGGTGACGCGCAGCCGGGAGTTCTCCAGGACGAGGGTGTCCAGCTCGGTGGGGGTGCGCTCGCGGCCGTAGCCGTCGAGGATCCGTACCGGGAGGACCGTCTCCAGCGGCTCGTAGCCGATCTGCCGGGCCATGTCGCGCGGCAGGCCTTCGCGGGCGCTCTCGTCGAGGGCGTGCATCTCGTCGAGCGGCCGCAGCGCGGGCAGCGGGTTGGGCAGCCCCAACGGGGCGGCGGGCAGGGTCAGTACGGAACGTCGCACGGTCGTGACCAAGACAACCTCATTCCCTCGCGCGGTCGGCCGCCCCGTCCTTGCGGCCGCCCCGTGACCATGGAACACGGCGCGCGCCGCACTGACCAGAGCATCCCCTGGTCAGGATTGCGCAAAGGCATCCGCCCGGCGGGAATCAGCGCGGCTCGACCATCTCCGCCGTGATCGCCCAGCGTTCGTGGTCGCGCCAGGCGCCGTCGATGAAGAGGAAGTCCGGCGAGAAGCCCTCCAGTCGGTATCCGGCGCGGCGCACCAGGCCGATGGAGGCGACGTTGCCGGGCTGGATGTTCACCTCCAGGCGGTGCAGGCCGAGCGTGGCGAACGCGTACCGGGTGACCAGGTCCAGCCCTTCGCCCATCAGCCCGCGCCCGGCGGCGTGCGCGAAGGCGCCGTAGCCGAGCGCCCCGCTCAGGAACGCGCCCTGGACGACGTTGTTGATGTTGATGAACCCGGCGATCCGGTCGTCCTCCCGCGTGCACACCAGGAACCCGTACCGGGCCGGGTCCTCCATCAGCCGCCCCGCGTACGTCGCGTAGGCGTCGGGGTCGGTCGGCGGGAAGAGCCACGGCGCGTGCAGGGACCGGCTCTCCCGCGCGAGCGCGGTGAACTCCCCCGCGTCGTCCTGCGTGAAGTGCCGGATGCCCACGCGGGGGCCCTCGGCGAGGTACGTGATCTTGTCGGGCATCGGGTCAGGGTACGGGGCCGGCGGGCGCCGGGAGAGAGGGCAGGCCCGGTGGGGGGACATCCGGGTCCCCGTGCGGGCGTGGGAGTGCGAAGGGCCGGCGGAGCCGGGGGCAGTCGGAGCCGGCGTTACTTGCCCCTGAGCGACTCGACCAGCTTGTCGATGCGCCGCTGCCGCGTCTCGGGGCTCTTGGCGCTCTCGATCTCCCCGACCTGCTTGCGCTTGAGGCTGAAGGCCATCCGCTCGTACGCCCCGCGCAGCGCGGGGTCCGCGTCGAGCACGGCCGCGAGGTCGTCCGGCGCCTCCACCACACGCGGCTCGTCGTCGAGCTGGAGGTCGACCTCGATCTCCTCGCCCAGGTCGACCCCGCTCGCCTCGCGGTTGGCCGCGCTGATGCCGATGAGGATCTGGCCGCGCATGGCGGCGACCCTGGTGCGCCAGGAGTGGCCGTTGATCGCGACGACCACCGGGGGCCGCTTGCCCTGCCCGAGCTCGTCGACGACCTTCTGCGGCACCTCGACGCCCAGCGCGTTCCCGGACGGGATGACCGTGGCCTTGAACTTCATGCTCGCACTCCTCGTCCGTACCGTGTGTCGTCTCAACCAGCCACGATATACCGGGAGTTGCCGATCATTTGCCCCGTCGGCGGATGAAGTAGCCGCCGCAGATCACCCCGACCACGAACACCGCGAGCAGCGCCAGATAGAGCGGCGTGGAGACCTCGGGGATCAGCAGCCGGATCTTGACCTGGCGGGTGTTCTCGAAGATGAAGATCAGGGCGAGGACCGCGATCGTGACGACCGCGATCCGTGACGGCGTGAGGGCGCCCCCGAACCCCGTGCCGCCCTTCATCCCGCCCGGCGCGTCCTTGGGGCTCATGACCCGGCCCTTTCTGGGGGTGGTGCTGGCGTGCGTGCCTTCGAGGGGTGGTGACACCCCTTCCGTACAGGATGGCCGGGTCCCGTACGGGAAGCTGTCTCGGAGCGGGCCGTACGGGTGAGCCGGGCATCCGGGCCCGGCCCGGGGCCCGCCGCACATCCGAGCCCGCCTTGTCAGACAAGTGGCGGCCGGGCCATGCTTGCGCCATGGCAGTCAGCGGACAGCAGCGCAGGCCGGTCGTCGCCCTGTACGAGCGGATCGCCGACGCGATCCACGACGGCACCTATCCGCCGGGCTCCACCCTGCCCTCGGAGCCCAGGCTCGCGGGCGAGCTGGGGGTGAGCCGCCCGGCGCTGCGCGAGGCGCTGCTGCTCCTCCAGGAGGACGGGCTGCTCTCGGTGCGCCGGGGCGTGGGGCGGACCGTCAACGACCACCCGCCCCGGCGCGGCTTCGAGCAGCTCCAGCCACTGGAGGAGCTGCTCGGCACGGGCGGCCCGGTACGGGTGCGGGCCCTGCTGCGCAGCGTCGAGGAGCCGACCGACTTCACCACCCAGCATCTGCTCCCCGCCGCCGGTGCGGAGCTGCGGTTCTGGGAGACGGTACTGGTCGGGGAGGCGCTGGCGGTGGCGCTCTGCCATGAGTGGGCCGCTCCCCAGGACGTGCTCGAACGGCTGCACCCGGCATTCGCCGCCGCCTTGGCCGACGAGCCCGCCCGCTCGATGCTCGCGGTGCTGACGGACGCCTCCCGGGGCGTGCCGCTGACCGCGCACAGCGGGGTCACGGCGACCCTGCTCGGACGCCGCCGGGGCGAGCAGCTGGACCGCCCGGCCGATACCCCCGCCGTACTGATCACGCAGGTCGTACGGGTGGAGGGCACCCCCGTCCTCGCCGCCAAGCACATGCTGCCGACCGGGGCCCCGGCGCTGCCCGTACTGCAGAGCTCCTAGCGCGAGCGGCCGAGGCTGTACACTCCCCGGTCATGCACTTGTCTGACAACACCGCCGCCCAGCCCGTTGCCGACTGGATACGCCGCGCGCCCAAGGCCGTCCTCCACGACCACCTCGACGGTGGTCTGCGCCCCGCCACGATCGTCGAGCTGGCCCGCGCGTGCGGCTACGAGAGCCTGCCGACCGAGGACCCGGCGGCGCTCGCGGTCTGGTTCCGCGACGCGGCCGACTCCGGCTCCCTTGAGCGCTATCTGGAGACCTTCGCCCACACCTGCGCGGTGATGCAGACCCGCGAGGCGCTGGAGCGGATCGCGGCGGAGTGCGCCGAGGACCTGGCGGCGGACGGGGTCGTCTACGCGGAGGTGCGGTACGCGCCCGAGCAGCACCTGGAGCGCGGGCTCACCCTCGACGAGGTCGTCGACGCGGTGAACGCGGGATTCCGCGAGGGCGAGCGCCGGACCGGCGGCCGGATCACCGTCCGCGCCCTGCTCACCGGGATGCGCCACACCGACCGCTCCCTGGAGATCGCCGAGCTCACCGTGGCCCACCGCGACCGCGGAGTGGCCGGCTTCGACATCGCGGGCGGCGAGATCGGCAACCCGCCGGCCCGCCACCTCCCCGCCTTCCAGCACCTGAAGCGGTCGAACTGCCACTTCACCATCCACGCGGGCGAGGCCGTCGGCGCGGAGTCGATCCACGAGGCCGTGCAGATCTGCGGCGCCGAGCGCGTCGGCCACGGCGTGCGGATCACCGATGACATCACGGTGCACGAGGACGGCACGGCCGACCTCGGCCACCTCGCCTCCTACCTGCGCGACAACCGCGTCGCGCTGGAGGTCTGCCCGACCTCCAACCTCCAGACGGGCGCGGCCAAGGACTACGCCTCGCACCCGATCGACCTGCTGCGCCGCCTCGGCTTCCGGGTCACCCTGAACACCGACAACCGGCTGGTCTCCGGCACCACCATGAGCGAGGAGTTCCAGCACATGGTGGACGCCTTCGGCTACGGGCCCGAGGTGTTCGAGCAGTTCACCGTCGCCGCCGTGGAGGCCGCGTTCCTGCCGCTGCCGGAGCGCCGCCGCATCATCGACGAGCTGATCCGCCCGGGCTACGCCGCCCTGTAGCGGACGGCGTACGCCTCCGTCGCGTACGCGCTACACCAACGCGGGCACCTCCAGCGTGAGCGTGCCCGCGTCGGCGTCGAGCACCGCGGGCAACCCGAGCGGCATGGTCAGCGAGGGGGTGCAGTGGCCGAAGCCGAAGTGCTCGACCACCGGCACCCCGAGCGGGGCGAGCCGGTCGTACAGCACGGCCCGCAGCTTCTCGTACGGCCCGCACTCCTCCCAGGAGCCGAGCGCCACCCCGGCGACCCCGTCCAGCCATCCCGAGCGCAGCAGCTGGGTGAGGATGCGGTCGATCTGGTAGTCCTGCTCGCCGACGTCCTCGATCAGCAGCAGTCCACCGCGCACCGACGTCCTGGCGTGCGGGGTGGCGAGGCCGGCACCGAGCAGGGCGAGGCAGCCGCCCACGGTGACCCCACGGGCCCGGCCGGGCACCATCGGGCGCGCGCCCGCCGGGCCGAGGGTGAGGGCCGCCTCGGGCTCGAAGAGCGTGGTGCGCAGCGAGCGCTGGGTCGGGTCGTCCTTGAGGAACGTCTCGGCCGACACCATCGGCCCGTACAGGGTGGAGAGCCCCATCCGTATCGCGAACGCCTCGTGCAGCGCGGTCACGTCGCTGTAGCCGACGAACACCTTGGGCCCGGCGGCGCGCATCGCGCTCCAGTCGAGCAGGTCCACCATGCGCTGGGCGCCGTAGCCGCCGCGTGCGCAGAGCACCGCGTCGACGGACGGGTCGCACCACGCCTCCTGGAGGTCGCGCGCCCGGCCCTCGTCGCTGCCCGCGAGATAGCGGAACTCCGGGTGCCGGTCACGGACATGGGGCATCACGACCGGTTCGAGGTCCCAGCCGCGCAGGATGTCCAGGCCCGCGTCGAGCCGCTCCCCCACCACCGGCCCACTGGTGGCGACCACCGCCACCCGGGCGCCGGGCCGCAGCCGGGAGGGCCGGGTGAGCGGGGCGGGGGCGTGGTGCGTCGAGGTCACTTCTTCAGCTCCAGGAGGGGGACGTCGGGCCGGTCGATGCCGAACGTCTGGGCGTACAGGGAGAGTTCGGCCTCCAGGGCGCGGACCATGGTGTCCGCCCGGCGGAAGCCGTGTCCCTCGCCCTCGAAGGCGATGTACGCGTGCGGTATGCCGCGGCCCGTCGTTCTGGCCAGGAACCGTTCGCACTGTACGGGCCGGCAGATCACGTCGTCGAGTCCCTGGAGCAGCAGGAACGGCACGCTGATCCGCTCCGCGTGGGTGATCGGCGAGCGCTCCGCGTACCGGCCGGGGAGGTGGGCGAGGGGCCCGATGAGGGACTCCATGTACTGCGACTCGAAGTCGTGCGTGCCGTCGTCCGACGACCAGTCGGCGAGGTCGAGGACCGGGTAGATCACGGTGCCGCAGGCGTAGACGTCGGTGGTGGCGAGCGAGGCCGCCGAGGTCCAGCCGCCCGCGCTGCCGCCCCGGATCGCGAGCCGCCGGGGGTCGGCGGTGCCCTCGTCGGCGAGCGCCCGGGCCACGGCCGCGCAGTCCTCGACGTCGACGACGCCCCACTGCTCGCGCAGCCGGTCGCGGTACTCCCTCCCGTAGCCCGTCGAGCCGCCGTAGTTGACCTCGGCGACGCCGATGCCGCGCGAGGTGAAGTAGGCGATCTCCAGGTCGAGGACGAGCGGGACCTGGCTGGTCGGGCCGCCGTGCGCCCAGATCACGTACGGCGGGAGCTCGTCGGCGGGCGCCACCCGGTCGGGGTGGTGCGGCGGATAGACCAGGGCGTGGATGTCGCGGCCGCCCGGACCGGTGAAGGTGCGGATCCGCGGCTCCGGGTAGTACGCCGGGTCCACCGGGTCGTCGTGGTCGCGCCCGACGACGCGGGTGCGGCCCGAGCGGGTGTCCAGCTCGACGACCTCGGGCGCCGTGCGCGGGCTCGCGGCGACGCCTACGACCCTGCTGCCGTGCACCGCGAGCGTGCAGTGCCAGGCGGTCCAGGGCCCGGCCGCGTCCACGACCTCGCCGCTCTCCGGGTCGAGGATGCCGAGCGCGGTCGCTCCCCTGCCGTGGACCACGGCGATCAGACCGTTCTCCAGCGGGTGGAACCAGCGGCGGCCGAGCTGCCAGAGCGGCCCGCCGAACTCCTCCTCGCGCGGGCAGAGCGGCACCGCATCGCCTTCGCGGTCCGCCGGGTGGGAGGAGGGCGGGACCCCGGGGGCCGGGTCGGCGCGGTAGAGGTTCCACCAGCCGGTGCGGTCGGAGGAGAAGAGCAGCCGGCCGTCGGGCGCCCACTCGACCTGCGCGACGGACTCGCCGGGCCCGCCCGCGACCGGCCGCGCCCCTTCGAAGACCCCGTCGTCGCCGATGTCCGCGAGGATCAGCTCGGTGCCGTCCCACGGCATGTTCGGGTGGTCCCAGGCGAGGTAGGCCGCGCGGGAGCCGTCCGGGGAGAGCCGGGGGCCGGTGACGAAACGGTGCCGCCCGTCGGAGAGCTCACGCACCCGGCCGCGGTCCTCGGCCGCCGAGCCGTCCAGGGGCACGGCCGCGAGCACCCGGCGCACATCGGTGGGCGCGTCGCCGGTGAACTCCTCAAGGACGCACCAGACTTCGCCCCGCCCGGCCACGAGCACCGGGTCGGCCCAGCGCAGCCCCTCCCCCACCGCCGAGAGCGGGGTGAGCGGCCGCGGCTCTCCTGCGCCGTCCGGCTCGTACGCGTACAGGCGCTGGTCGGGGAAGTGGACGAAGACCACGAGCGGGCCCCCGGAGCCGCGCGGGACGGCGGCCCAGGGCCGGCCGCCGTACTCGATGACCCGGGTCCGTACGTTCCACGGCGCGGGCAGCAGCGACTGCGCGGCGGCGTCCGCCCGGCGCCGGACCAGGGCGCGGCGGCCGCCCTCGGTGGGGCGCGGCTCGGTCCACCACACCTCGTCGCCGACGACTCCGACGAAGTCGGGCGCCCCGTCGCGGCTGGCGGCGAGCTCGGCGTCGATGGGCGACGGCCATGTTCCGTAAGGCCCGATGGGCACCATGTCTTCCAACTCCCCCTACGCGGAGCGCAGATAGTGATCGAGGACGCGCACGCCGAAGTGGAGCGCGTCCACCGGGACCCGTTCGTCGACGCCGTGGAACAGCGCCTGGTAGTCGAAGCCGGGCGGCAGTCTCAGCGGCGAGAAGCCGTAGCCGGTGATGCCGAGGCGGGAGAACTGCTTGGCGTCGGTGCCGCCGGACATGCAGTACGGCACGACATGCCCCTCGGGGGCGAACTTCTCTACGGCGGCGCGCAGTTTGGCGTACGTCGGGGAGTCGACCGGGGCCTGGAGGGCGACCTCCTTGTGGTGGAACTCCCAGTCGACGTCCGGGCCGGTGAGCCGGTCGAGCGTGTCGCGGAACTCGTCCTCGCCGCCCGGCAGGACCCGCCCGTCCACATACGCGGTGGCGTGCCCCGGAATCACATTGATCTTGTAACCGGCTTCCAGGATCGTCGGGTTGGAGCTGTTGCGCACGGTCGGCTCGACCAGGGCGGCGGCCGGCCCGAGCTTGCCGAGGAGCTCGTCCACGTCGAAGCCGGGAGTGGCCGGGTCGGCGTCGATCCCGTACAGCGCGGCGAGTTCGGCCAGGGCCGCCCGGACGGTCGGGGTGAGGCGGACCGGCCACTGGTGCTCCCCGATCCGGGCGATCGCCGCGGCCAGGCGGCTGACGGCGTTGGCCCGGTTCACCTTGGAGCCGTGGCCCGCCCGGCCGTGCGCGGTGAGCTTCAGCCAGCCGGTGCCGCGCTCGCCCGCCGCGATCGGGTAGAGCTCCATGCCGCGGTCCGCGTGGAAGGTGAACGCGCCGGATTCGCTGATGCCTTCGGTGCACCCCTCGAACAGGCCGGGGTGGTGGTCGGCGAGGAAGCCGGATCCGTCGATCGCGCTGGCCTCCTCGTCGGCGGTGTAGGCGATGACGATGTCCCGGCGGGGGCGGACGCCCACGCGCGCCCAGGCCCGTACGACCGCGAGGACCATCGCGTCCATGTTCTTCATGTCCACGGCGCCGCGCCCCCACACCACGCCGTCGCGGACCTCTCCGGAGAAGGGGTGCACGCTCCAGTCGGCGGGCTCGGCGGGCACCACGTCGAGGTGGCCGTGGACCAGGAGGGCGTCGGCGGAGGGGTCGGTGCCCTCGATGCGCGCCACCACGTTGGTGCGCCCCGGCGTCCGCTCCAGGAGCGTGGGCTCCAGACCGGTGGCGGCGAGCCGCTCCGCCACGTACTCGGCGGCGGGGCGCTCGTGGCAGTCCCCGCCGCCGCGGTTGGTGGTGTCGATCCGGATGAGCTCCGAGGTGAAGGTCACCACTTCGTCCAGCGCCCGCGCGTCGATGTGCTCAGCCATACTGCTCCTCCACCGCGGCCGAGACGATCGTGGTGAGCGCCTTGAAGGTGCGGATGCCGTCGTACATGGTGTCGCTGGTGTAGGCGACGCGGCGCTCCCCGGTCCGCTCGGCGCCGGGGACCACCGTGGCGGCCATCACCAGGTGCTCCGCGTCGAATTCGAGCTCGACGGTGAACGGCCCGCCCCGCACCGGGTCGTGACGCACCGCCAGGCCTGCGGCCTCCTTGGCGGCGGCCCTGATGTCGGCGGCCGTGCGCGCGGGGGTGCGGCACACCGCCGCGTACCGCGAGACGTGGTCCTTGACCGCCACCTTGTGCGCCCCCGGTGCGTACCCCTCCGCGTCCGTGCAGGTCAGGTCGTCGCCGGTGACCAGGACCACGGGCACCCCGTACTCCGCGACCACGTGCGCGTTGAGCAGACCCTCGCTCGCCCGGGTCCCGTTCAGCCAGACGCCCGTGATGGAGTTGGCGAGATAGGTGTGCGCCAGCACCCCTTCGGTGCCCGCGCCCGTGTGGTAGCCGACGAACGCGATCCCGTCCACGTCACCGTGCTGCACGCCCTCGACCATGGACAGCGACTTGTGCCGGCCGGTGAGCATCTCCACGCGCTCGTCCAGTCGCTCCAGCAGCAGATTGCGCATGGACCAGTGCGCCTCGTTGATGAGGACGTCGTCGGCGCCGCCGTCGAAGAAGCCCAGCGCCGCCGCGTTCACATCGGACGTGAACAGGGCGCGGCAGCGCTCCCACTGCGGGGTGCCCGGCAGCACATCGGCGGGCCAGGTGACACCGGTCGCGCCCTCCATGTCGGCGCTGATGAGGATCTTCATGCCACGAAACCGTACGCGTCGCGGAACGCCCCCACCAGCCCTGTGGATAACCCCGGGCGCGTGTCCTCGGGCGCCTCCCGCCGACGGTCCGCGGACCAGCCAATTGGTGCAGACCTCTTGCATGTTGGTCCAGACCAATGTCAGCCTCTGGTCCGAACCAGCTGGGAAGGAGCCCCCTCATGTCCGTACGACGCACAGCAGCCTCGCTCGGTGTTCTCGGTGTGGCGTCCACGTCACTGCTCTCCGTCGCCGGCTCGCCCGCCGCCGCGCACGGCGCCGTGTTCAACCCGGTCAGCCGGGTCGCCGCCTGTTACGCGGAAGGCCCCGAGACCCCCAAGTCGCACGTGTGCAAGGACCTGGTCGCCGACTCCGGCACCCAGCCGCTCTACGACTGGAACGAGGTCAACATCGCCAATGCCGACGGGCACCATCAACAGCTCGTCCCCGACGGCAAGTTGTGCTCGGCCAACCGCGAGAAGTACCGCGCGCTGGACTGGGCCCGCACCGACTGGCCGGCCACCGGCGTCTCGGCCGGCCCCTTCGGGTTCAAGTTCCGGGTGACGGCCCCGCATTCGGGGACGATGACGCTCTACATCACCAAGGAGGGCTTCGACCCGACGAAGCCGCTGAAGTGGTCCGACCTGGATGCCCAGCCGGTCGCCACGTACGCCACGGCGAGGACCTCCACCGACGGCTACTACAACTTCACCGGGAACCTGCCCGCGCGCACCGGCCGCCACATCATCTACAAGGTCTGGCAGCGAAACGACAGCCCCGAGGCGTTCTACAGCTGCTCGGACGTCGTGTACGGCAAGGCCGCACAGGCGGCCGCGCAGCCCTCCGCGCCCAGCAAGCAGAGCATCGAGGCGGGGGCGTCCAAGTCCACCGTCAGCCACCAGGGGCACGGCGGCGGCACGCCGTCGAAGGACTCGTTCGCCCTCGGCGCGGCGGCCCAGCCAGTCGCGGCGGTCTCCATGGCGGGCGTCCTGGCCGGCGGTGTGCTGCTGCTGCGCCGGCGCAAGGACTCCTGACCCGGCGCCGGCGCAGGGACACCTCACGCGCTCCGGCGCGGCGGGCCTCCCGACCCGCCCTCCGGGCTCACTCGGCGCGCCCCACCACCCACCACTTGGAGGGCAGCGCGATCCGGGTGCCGTCCGGCCGGTACTCGGTCGTGGTCAGCGGCAGCTCGCCGCGGGCCACGACCGTGAGACCGGCCGCGGCGAGCAGGGCGGGCACGGCCGCGTCGGCCACCTCACCCGGGGTGAGGCCGTGGGCGAAGACGGGGCGGAGCTTCGGCGGCGCCCCGGCGGGGTCCTGGGCGAGGCTCATCAGGACCGGCTTCGCCGCCTCCGCGAGCTCCACCAGGAACGCCCGGCCCTGCGTCCCCATCAGCGTGGCGACGGCGTCGGCCAGGGGCTGGCGGTCGGCCGGCTCGCACTGGTGGAGCACCCCGCGCACATACACATTGGCGTCGCCGAGGCGCGCGTGCAGCTCCTGGACGGCCTTCTCGTCGGTCGCGTCCAGCTGGTCGAACCGGACCCGCCCGTCCGGGTCCTGGCTTCTGGCCCGTTCCACCGCGGCGGGCGAGAGGTCGACGCCGACGACGCTGTCGTAACGGTCGGCGAGGAAGCGGGCCTGGGTGCCGTTGCCGCATCCCAAGTCGACTATGGGCAGGGCCAGATCGTCCAGATGGGGTTCGAAGAGCGCCAGGTGGGGGCCCGCCGTCAGGGCCGGTTCAGCGTCCCAGAACACCGCGCCCGTCTCGTCGGGCGCCTCGTTCCAGAACCCTTCCCAGGCGTCCTTGTACCGACTCGTCACGCTCATGACCGACTCCCCAGGCTGGCACGCACAGTGTCAAGATCGGTCTATCGCTCCGGGAGGCACGCCGACAAGCTCCCGGCGCAATCGTCCACCCCGCGTTCGAGCCGGTTCAGCGCCCCGTGCGCCCCCTGCGCGGCAGCGACACCTCGAACCACACGGTCTTGCCCTCGCCCGTACGGCTGGTCCCCCACTCGCGGGCCAGCCGGCTCACCACCCGCAGTCCGCGCCCGGCCTCGTCGAGCGGTCCGGCGTGCAGCAGCATCGGAAGCGTGTGGTCGTCGTCGACCACCTCACAGCGCAGTGACTCGGCCCGCACCATCCGCAGCCGCACCAGGTGGCTGTGCGCATGCCGTACGGCATTGGTGACGACCTCGCTGACCAGCAGTTCCACGGTCTCCGCCACCTCGTCGAGGCCCCAGTCGCGCAGCTGGTCACCGACCAGGCGGCGGGCCCGGGCCACCTCGCGCGCGTCGATGGCGAGCGGCCACTCGGCGACGTCCTCGCGCGCGATGCCGTTGAGCCGGGCCATCAGGAGGGCGACGTCGTCCTTGCGGCCGCCCCGCGTGTTGAGGGCGCGGATTATCGTGTCGCAGGCGTCGTCCATGGAGGCGGCCGGGTGCGCGGCCGACTCGCAGAGCGTCGCCAGCCCCACGCCGATGTCCTCGCCCCGCATCTCGACCAGGCCGTCGGTGCACATCACCAGCCGGTCGCCCGGCTCGACGCGTACGCGCGCGGTCTCGAACGGCACCCCGCCGACGCCGATGGGCGCCCCGGTCGGCAGGTCGAGCAGCTCGCTGCGGCCGTCGGCGGCGCGGACCAGGACCGGGGGCACATGGCCCGCGTTGGCCATCAGGAGCTCGCCCTCGATGGGGTCGTAGACCGCGTACAGACAGGTCGCCAGATAGTGCTCGCCGAGCCGCTGGGCCAGGTCGTCCAGATTGCGCAGGAGCTGGGCGGGCGGCAGGTCGAGGGCCGCCATGGTCTGTACGGCGGTGCGCAACTGGCCCATCATCGCGGCCGAGTTGAGGCCGTGGCCCATGACGTCCCCGACCACGAGGGCGATCCGGGAGCCGGGCAGCTTGATCGAGTCGAACCAGTCGCCGCCGACCCGGCCGAGCAGGGTGCCGGGCAGATAGCGCGTCGCCGTGTCGCAGCCGGTCATCTGAGGGGTGACCTGCGGCAGCATCGAGTCCTGGAGGGTCTCCGCGACGCTCTCCTGGTACGTGTACATCCGGGCGTTGTCGAGCACGAGCCCGGCGCGGGCGGCGAGTTCGGCGCCGGTCACCCGGTCCATGTCGTTGAACTCGGCCCGCTCCGCGTGGCGCAGCAGGATCATGAAGCCGAGCACCACATTGCGCGCCTTGAGGGGAACCACCAGCATCGACCGGCCGTTGATCAGAGGCCGGATGTCGCGCTTTTCGAACTGCGAGGCGATGGCGGTGCCCATCTGCTCGCTGATGCGCGGGACGAGCACGGGCTCGCCGGAGGTCATGCACTGGAAGAAGGGGGTGTGCGCGGGGAACGGCATGGACTCGCCGACCGGTACGACGTCGTCCCACCGCCCGGGTGCGTCGACGTGCTCGAGGGCGACCCGGTGCCACATCGTGGTCTCGTCCGGCGGCCCGTCCGGGAACCCCTCACCGGCGATGACCTGTTCACGCAGATAGGTGCCCGCGACATCGGTGAAGCGCGGCACCACGGCGGCGCTCACCTCGTGGATCGTCCGGGACAGATCGAGAGAGGAACCGATGCGGCCACTGACCTCGTTGAGGAACTCCAGCCGCTCGCGCACGGCGGCGTATTCGAGGTCCTGCTCGAACTCGGGAGCGGGCGCGAGGCCGGCGGCGGCCGGTGCCTGCTCGCCGCCCTGGGCGGCCCTGCGCTCGGCCCGGCGGGGCACACCCCAGTCAGGCGTCACGGGCACCCGGTCGTGCTGGCTGAACTCCAGTACGGGATAGCCGAGTTCGAGCACCTGCGAGACGATCCGGGAGCTCTCGCCGACGCTCATGCTGGGCAGGATCTCGGGCAGCCGACCGGCCAGCTCCTCGGCTCCCTGGAACTCGGTGTGCAGCGCGAAGCCCGGTGCTATCCGCTCCACGGCACCACAGCCCGGCCCCGGGTGCTCGGCATGCAGCTGCCGCGCGTCCGCCGCCAGCACCAGGAGCCGCTCGGCGCCCGGCCCGACCAGCGGATACGCCCACCAGAGCACATCGACGCGAGGCCGACCGGCATCCGAGAGGGTGGCTCGCCCAGCCGTCGGGTACGAGGTCAGGCCGTTGAGCGAGGCGTCCAGGCCCGGGCCGAACGTGTCGTAGGCGTCCAGCTCCCGCAGGACGTCGCCGGGCCTGTCCTCGCGCAGCGCGCCGGATACCGGCAGCAGATCGAGGGCGGACCGGCCGACCGCCTCCTCGCGGGCGGGTCCGAAGAGCCGGCGCGCACCGGTCGACCAGTGCGAAACCAGCCCGTCGCCGTCCACGACGATCACGGCAAGCGGAATCCGTCCGGCCACGGCGGACTGCCGCGGCAGCGTCGGCGGAGTACCACTGTCCATGGGTGGAGGCTCCTTCCCCGCCGCAAGGATCTGCGGCTGTGCCACCTACCGTACGGCCATGCGTAGGCCCCGCGCGGGGCAACGCCGGAATAGGGCGCACGCCCGCGCGTACTGGGCAATTGGTTGAAGAATAGTCAGTCCTCGTGGCCCAGTTGGAGGTCGCGCTCGGTGCGTCCGCCGCCCGCGACCTGGAGCACGGTGGCCACCGGCGGATACCCGGCTGCGATCACCGTGTACTCGCCGGACGAGAGGTCGACGAAGCGGAAGGTGCCGTCCGGGCCGGTGGTGAGGGTGTCCACCACGTTCCCGCCGGCGTCGAGCAGCGTCACGCGCGCGTCCTCGACCGGCCGTCCGCCGCTGGCCCTGACCGTGCCGCGCAGCACCGCGCCGCCCGCGAGCTCGATGTCCTGCCGGGTCTCGCGCGAGGACTGGACGCTCACCGGGAGCGCGGCGGGCCTGAACGCGGGCGCGCTGGCGGCCAGGGTGTACTCACCGGCCACCAACTCGCCGATCACATAGGCACCTTCGCGCCCGCTGCGGGTGGTGGAGACTACCTCTCCGCGTACGTCGGTGAGCGTGACGGCGGCGTCCCTGACCGGGGTGCCGTCGGCCGTGATCACCACACCGGCGAGCCGTCCGGCGCCGCCGAGGACCACGTCGAGCTCGACCGGGCGCTCGCCGACGGTCACCGAGACGGCCTGCGGCTGGTGCCCTCCGGCCGCCGCGATCAGGACGTAACTGCCGGCTCCCGGAACGCTCAGCGCGTACCGCCCGTCCTCGCCGCTGCCGCCGCGCCCGACCTGCTGCCCGCGCACGTCGACGAGGGTGAGCGCGGCGCGCGGCACGGTGGACCCGTCGCTGTGCTGGACCGTTCCGCAGACCGGAACTCCGCTGGAATACGGGGCGTTGGACGTACGGGCGTGGGGTACGGGTGCCGGTTCGACGGCGGGGGCGGCGGGGGCGTTCTGGGACACCAGCGGTTTCTCCTTGAGGAAGAAGGCGAGCAGGAGGCCGAGCACGAGCACCGGCACCAGATAGAGGAAGATCCGCGGCATCGCCTCTGCGTACGCGCGGATGTAGCCGTCGCGCAGGGCGGGCGGCATGGTGTGGACCAGCTGCGGGGTGATCGACTCGGGGGCGGGGAGGCGGGCGCCCGCGGGGAACTGCTCGGTGAGGGAGTGGGCGAGGCGGTTGGTGAACATTGTGCCGAAGACGGCGGCCCCCACGCTGCCGCCGATCTGCCGGAAGTAGTTGTTGGCGCTGGTGGCGGTGCCCAGGTCGGCGGGGTCGGCGGCGTTCTGCACGGCGAGGATGAGCACCGGCATCACCAGGCCGATGCCGATGCCCAGGACGGCCATCCAGACGCTGTAGTCGAGCCGGGGGGTGTCGGTCTTCAGCCGGGAGAGCAGCCACATGCCGCCGGCCGAGGCGGCGCTGCCGAGCACCGGGTAGATCTTGTAGTGGCCGGTGCGGCTGATGAGCTGCCCGGAGATGACCGAGGCGGCGACGATGCCGCCCATCATGGGCAGGACGAGGAGCCCGGACTCGGTGGCGCTGGCGCCGTCCACCATCTGGAGGAAGGTCGGCAGATAGCTGGCCGCGCCGAAGAGCGCGACGCCGATGACCGCGCCGACCAGACCGGAGATGTTGAAGACCGAGTCGCGGAACAGCCGCAGCGGGATGACCGGTTCGCGCGCGTAGTTCTCGGCCACGACGAAGAGCAGGGTCGTGCCGAGGGCTCCGGCGGCCAGCCCCAGGATGGTGCGCGAGCCCCAGGCGTACTCCGTACCGCCCCAACTGGTCAGCAGCACCAGGCAGGTCGAGGCGGCGACGAGGAGGAGCGAGCCGAGGACGTCCAGGCGGGGGCGGGCCGCGGGCCGGGGCAGTCTGAGGACGACGGCGATGACGGCGAGGGCGACCAGGCCGAAGGGGACGTTGATGTAGAAGCACCAGCGCCACGAGGCGTGGTCGGTGAAGAAGCCGCCGAGCAGGGGCCCGGCCACGGAGGCCAGGCCGTAGACGGCACCGATCAGGCCCATGAAGCGGCCGCGTTCGCGGGCCGGCACGATGTCCGCGATGATCGCCTGTACACCGATCATGAGCCCGCCGCCGCCCACTCCCTGGACGGCGCGGAAGGCGATGAGCTCGTCCATGGACCGCGACCAGCCGGCCAGCGCCGAACCGATCACGAAGACGACGATGGCGAAC
This sequence comes from Streptomyces sp. NPDC031265, assembly GCF_055570295.1. Classification (NCBI taxonomy): domain Bacteria; kingdom Bacillati; phylum Actinomycetota; class Actinomycetes; order Kitasatosporales; family Streptomycetaceae; genus Streptomyces; species Streptomyces sp. NPDC031265. The sequence goes on along the minus strand of NZ_JBVIHM010000003.1, from coordinate 261,873 downwards.
TGGAAGACGGGCTTGCGGCCGAAGAGGTCGCCGAGCTTGCCGTAGATGGGCAGCCCGATGGTGGAGGCCAGCAGATAGGCGGTGACCGCCCAGGAGACCTTGTCGAGGCCGTGCAGATCGCCGACGATCTTCGGCAGCGCGGTCGCCACGATCATCTGGTCGAGCGCCGCGAGCAGCATGGTGAGCATCAGGCCGAGGAAGACCAGCCGCACCCGGCGCGGGGTGAGCCCCACGGGGGCCCCGTACGGGCCGTCCACCGGCGCCGGGACCGGCGGTTCGTCCACCGGCACCGCGTCGGAGAACTCCGGGGCCGGCTCCGTCGCGGCCCGCCTCCAACACCGCTCCCCCGAAGGCCCGTTCTGCGCCGGGTCCTTCACCAGAGTGATCCCGCCCACGTCTGCTCCCCTCGTCGCGCCGCCTGATTCGCCTGCGCGGCGTACATCCTGCGCATCGGGCGCTAATAGGGAGCAAGCGGAAGAGGAGGGGGCGGGGGCGCACAACTCGCCCTGGAGGGGCGCGTGTCCACCGCCCCATCAGCGTGTTTCACACCGCCCGGGACGCGCGGGCGCACCACCGGGGCGCCGTGAAAACCACTCGATCCGGTGACCGCGGCCGGGAACGGGCAGGGGCTGTCCGCCGGCCCCGGCCGCCTTCCCGGCCGATCCCTCGATCTACTTCCCGATCTACTTCTCCACCTACTTCTCGACCTCGGCGGCGAGCTTGTCGAGCACCGTGTCGTAGATGCGGTTGAGGCCCTTGGGGGCGAAGGTCTTCTCGAAGAAGCCGCCGATGCCGCCGGCGCCGTTCCACACCGTGGTGACGACGACCTTGGAGCGGCCCTCCCCGGCCGGGGTGACGGTCCAGGTGGTGACCATCGACGAGTTGCGGTCCTTCTCGACGAGCCGGCCCTCGGTCGGCTCGGAGACCTCCATCAGGCAGTCGCGCACGCGCTTGCTGGTGGCCTGGAGCTTCCAGTGGACGAGGGTGCCCTCGCCGTCGCCGCCCTCGCGCACCTGGTACTCGCTGAAGTGCTCGGACAGGAGCTTGGGGCGGCTGTCCTTGTAGTCGGCCACGGTGTCGAACACCGTCTCCGGGCTCGCCGCGATGATCCGCTCCGTGGTGGCCTCGACCTGCGCCATGGCTCTTCCTCCAGCACTCGTGACATCCGGGGGGTGCGCCCGGATTCGGGGTGGGCAAAGCCAATCACCTCCGATGCGGGCCCCCAAATCGGGGGTTGCTGCGATCATGGGAACAGATGTTCTATTCTGAGCTCAGTGCTACGGACGAGGCCCGAGGAGGCGTGTATGCGCTGGGACAATCTGGCCGAGAACGATCCACCGAGGCCGGGCGCTGTCGGTACGGCCGCGCTGTTCGACGCGGACGCGGTGGTCACCCGTACCTTCGACACCCCCGAGTTCCGCGGGGTCACCTTCCACGAGGTCCGCGCGCGTTCGATCGTCAACCGGGTGCCCGGGGTGTCCCGGATGCCGTTCGAGTGGACCGTCAACCCGTACCGGGGCTGCACGCACGCGTGCGTGTACTGCTTCGCCCGCAAGACGCACAGCTATCTCGACCTCGACACCGGGCTCGGCTTCGACTCGCAGATCGTCGTCAAGGTCAACGCGCCCGAGCTGCTGCGCCGCCACCTCTCCTCCAAGCGGTGGCAGGGCGCGCACATCGCCATGGGCACCAACGTCGACTGCTACCAGCGTGCCGAGGGCCGCTACCGGCTGATGCCGGGGATCATCGAGGCGCTGCGCGACCACGCCAACCCGTTCTCCATCCTCACCAAGGGCACGCTGATCCTGCGCGATCTGGAGCTGCTCCAGCAGGCCTCCGAAGTCACCCGCGTCGGGATCTCCGTCTCCGTGGGGTTCGTGGACGACGCGCTGTGGCGCACGGTCGAGCCGGGCACGCCCGCGCCCGAGCGGCGCCTCGACGCCGTACGGACGCTGACCGAGCACGGCATCGGCTGCGGGGTCCTGATGGCGCCGGTCATCCCCTTCCTCGGGGACCACCCCGACCAGCTGCGCGCCACCGTCCGCGCGATCGCCGCCTCTGGCGCGACCTCGGTGACGCCCCTGGTGCTGCATCTGCGGCCGGGGGCGCGCGAGTGGTTCATGGGGTGGCTCGCCGAGCACCATCCGCATCTGGTGCGGCGGTACGAGCGGCTGTACGCGGAGGGTGCGTACGCGCCGAAGTGGTACCAGCGCCGGATCACCCGCCAAGTACACGATCTGGCCACCGAGTTCGGCATCGGACCGGCGCACCGGGGCGCGGCCCGGCGCATTCCGCAGCGCGTGGAGCCGGAACCGGCCGGTCCGACCCAGCTCACCCTGCTCTGACCGGAACCCGGCGCCCGATTGTCAGTGGCATGGTTCAGGATGGACGCATGACTTCGCTCACGCACATCGCCACCCCGGACGGCGTCGCACCCGGCGTCAACTACAGCCATGTGGTGTGGGGCACCGGCCGGTTCATCGCGATATCCGGCCAGTGCGCCTTCGACGAGAAGGGGAACGTGGTCGGGGAGGGCGACCCGGTGGCGCAGGCGCGGCAGATCTTCGAGAATCTGCGCCGCTGCCTGGAGGCCGCCGGGGCGACCTTCGACGATGTGGTGAAGCTGACCGTCTTCGTCACCGACATCGCCCATCTGCCCGCGATCCGCGAGGCGCGGGACGAACACCTCGACAGCGGCCGCCTCCCCGCCAGCTCGGCGGTGCAGGTCGTGTCGCTGTTCCGCCCCGAACTCCTGATGGAGATCGAGGCGTTCGCGGTGATCGCCGACCGGTGAGCGCCCCTGTGCGCGTACGGGACATGGCCGAGGCCGACTGCGAGGCGGTCGCGGCCGTCCGTACCGAGGGCTGGCGCACCGCCTACCGGGGCCTGATGCCGCAGACGCACCTGGACGCCCTGAGCGTGGAGCGGGACGCCGAGCGCCGCCGGGAGCATCTGGCCCACGGCGACGGCTCGGTCGTCAACGTGGTCGCGGAGCGGGCGGGCGAGGTGATCGGCTGGGGGTGTTGCGGGCCGTACCGGGAGGACGGCGGCGGGCGGACGGCCGACGGTGAGGTGTATGCCCTGTATGTGCACCCGGACCACTGGTCCACGGGCGCCGGGCGGCTGTTGACGGCCGAGCTGACGGCCCGCGCGGCCGACGCCGGGTGCCCGCGCCTGCTGCTGTGGGTCCTGAAGGCCAACGACCGGGCCCGGCGGTTCTACGAGGGCGCCGGCTTCGCCCCGGACGGCGCCGAGGAGGACTTCGTCGTGGACGGGGTCGCGGTGCCCGAGGTGCGTTATGCGATGCGTCTGAGCGCCACGGCGGCCGCCGAGGCGAGGCGCGGGCGGGCCAGCGCCGTCTCCAGGACTTCGACCGCCCTTTTGTCGCCCAGCTCCCCCAGCCCCTCCACACAGGCCAGCGCCACCCGCCAGTAGGGGGTGTCGGGCGAGAGCAGTGGCCGCAGGGTGGTGATCAGCGCCGGTACGGCCTCGGGGGCGCGCAGCGCGGTGAGCAGCCGCACCGGGTGCAGGGCGTACGCGGTGCGCAGCTGGTTGGTGGCGAGCGCGGCCGCCGCCCGTGCCGTGCGCGGGTCGCCGAGCCGGGCCAGGGCGTGCGCGGCGGAGACGCAGCGCTCCGGGTCCCGGTGGTTGAGCAGCAGCACCAGCGACTCGAAGGCGCGCCGGTCCCCCGCGCAGCCGAGCCGGAAGGCCGCGATCTCCCGCGCCCACAGAGGCCGTTCGCGCTCGGTGAGCACGGCCGCCAGCTCGTCCTGGTCCCGGGTCGAGAGCAGCCGCTCGTACGCGGACACCGCGTCCGACGCCCTGGCCTCGCCCCGCAGCCGGTCCGCCAGGGACCGCAGCTCCTCGTCCATGCGGGAAGCGTAGTGGCCCGTCGCGGGAGGGGGAGGGGTCCCGCCGGGAGCGGGGGCGAGCCAGATCACATGGACTCCTTACCCCCGCCCTATGGCGCGCTCGTTACTCACCAGTTAATCTCAAGTGAGCGGGTACCCCCCGCGAACTCCGGTGGCCTGGTGACGCAGCCACCGCGAGTGTTTCGTCGGTTCGGCAGTTTCACGGTGTGGCCCCGGGACCGGGTCCGCCGGCCCTCAGCACCACCACGACACATCTCCCGCACGCCGTGCGCCGCTCTGCGCACCCGCGTCTTCGTTGACGCCTCGCGACAGCCGGATGCCGGTCGCGTGCGCCCTCTCCTCAGTCGTCACTCACCCTGGAGTCCCGTGATGGACACCCCCCTGAACACCGTCGCCGTGGTCGGTCTCGGCACCATGGGCACCGGCATCGCCGACGTGCTCACCCGCGCGGGCCGCGAGGTCATCGGCATCGACATCAGCGAGCAGGCCGCCCGCCGGGCCGTGGCCTCCCTGGAGGCGTCCACCGCCCGGGCCGTGGCCCGCGAGCGCATCACCGAGGAGGAGCGGCGCGACATCCTCGCCCGGTTCCGCACCTTCACCGACCTCCAGGCGGCGGCCGACGCCGACCTGGTCATCGAGGTCGTGCCGGAGTCGTACGAGCTCAAGCAGCAGGTGTTCGCCGCGCTCGACGCCATCGTCGCGCCCACCACGATCCTGGCGACCGGCACCAACGCCCTCTCCGTGACCCGGCTCGCCGCCGAGTCGTCCCACCCCGAGCGCGTCCTGGGCCTGCACTTCTTCAACCCGGCCCCGGCGATGAAGCTGGTCGAGGTGGTCTCCTCGGTGCTGACCGCGCCGCCCGCCGTGGAGGCGGTCACCCGGCTCGCCCTCGACCTCGGCAAGGAGCCGGTCGCGGTCGGCGACCGCCCGGGCTTCGTCGCGGACGGGCTGCTCTTCGGCTACCTCAACCAGGCCGCCGCGATGTACGAGTCGAAGTACGCCTCCCGCGAGGACATCGACGCCGCGATGAAGCTGGGCTGCGGACTGCCGATGGGCCCCCTGGAGCTGCTCGACCTGATCGGCATCGACACCGCCCGTACGGTCCTTGAGGCGATGTACACCGACTCGCAGGACCGGCTGCACGCCCCCGCGCCCATCCTCGGCCAGCTCGCGGAGGCGGGCCTGACCGGCCGCAAGGCGGGCCGCGGTTTCTACACGTACGAGGGCCCCGGCAGCTCGGCCGTGGTGCCGGACGCGCAGACGCGCGCCACGGCGGCGGGCACGAGCGTCGGCCGCGAGATCCGCTCGGTCGGCGTGGCCGGGTCCGGGACCATGGCCTCCGGCATCGCGGAGGTCTTCGCCAAGGCCGGGTACGCCGTGGTGCTCGCCGCGCGCGGCCTGGAGAAGGCCGAGACCGCCAAGTCCCGTATCGCCAAGTCGCTTTCGCGCTCTGTCGACAAGGGCCGGATGACGGCCGAGGCCCGCGACGAGACGCTCGCCCGCATCACCCCGGCCGGGGCCCTTGAGGCATTCGCCGAGGTGGACCTGGCCGTCGAGGCGGTGGCCGAGGACCTGGGGGTCAAGCAGCAGCTGTTCGCCTCCCTGGACAAGATCTGCAAGCCGGGCTCGGTGCTCGCCACCACCACCTCCTCGCTGCCGGTCGTCGCGTGCGCCCGCGCCACCTCGCGCCCGCAGGACGTCATCGGGATGCACTTCTTCAACCCGGCGCCCGCGATGAAGCTGGTCGAGGTGGTCCGCACGGTCCTGACCTCGGACGAGGTGCACGCCACCGTCCGCGAGGTCACCGCGAAGATCCGCAAACACCCGGTGGACTGCGGGGACCGGGCCGGGTTCATCGTGAACGCGCTGCTCTTCCCGTACCTCAACAACGCGATCAAGATGGTCCAGGAGCACTACGCCACGCTCGACGACATCGACGCCGCGATGCGGCTCGGCGGCGGCTACCCGATGGGTCCGTTCGAACTCCTCGACGTGGTCGGCCTCGACGTCTCCCTGGCCATCGAGAAGGTGCTGCACGCCGAGTTCCGCGACCCGGGCCTCGCGCCCGCCCCGCTCCTGGAGCACCTGGTCGCAGCCGGGTGCCTGGGCCGCAAGACGGGCCGTGGATTCCGCGAGTATGCCCGGCGCTGAGCCGTGGGGCTCCCCCGTCCACCGGCCGGGGGAGGGCTGGGGCGGCCTGCTCGATCCGTCGGGCGGTCCGCCCCCGCGAGCGCGACTTCCTGGGCATATGCAGTACGTTCGGTCCATGCCCCAGCCCGCTGCCTCATCGAAACGGCCGACCCGAACGTCCGCCACGTCCGACGCCCCGGAAAGTGCCGCCGGCAGCCGCGCGGCCGCCCAGCGGCTCAAAATGCGCCGCGAGCTGGCGGCCGCGGCGATGGAGCTCTTCTCGGCCAAGGGGTACGAGGCCACCACGGTCGACGAGATCGCGGCCCGCGCCGGGGTCGCCCGCCGCACCTTCTTCCGCCACTTCCGCTCCAAGGAAGAGGCGATCTTCCCCGACCACGACGACACCCTCGTACGGGCCGAGGCGGTGCTCAACGCCGCGCCCCCGCACGAGCATCCGCTGGACACGGTGTGCCGGGGGATCAAGGAGGTCATGAAGATGTACGCCTCCTCCCCCTCGGTCTCCGTGGCGCGCTACAAGCTGACCCGTGAGGTGCCCACCCTGCGGGAGGCGGAGATCGCCTCGGTGGCCCGCTACGAGCGGCTCTTCACGCGCTATCTGCTCGGCCACTTCGACGAGAAGGACCACCACGCCGGCAACGACGACCCGCTGCTCGCCGAGGTGGCCGCCTCCGCGGTCGTGACCGCGCACAACCACGTGCTGCGGCGCTGGCTGCGGGCCGGCGGCCAGGGCGATGTGGAGGCCCAGCTCGACCACGCCTTCGCGATCGTCCGGGACACCTTCGGCTCCGGGATCGGGGCGGGGCGCACCGCCGGGCCGAAGCCCGCCGCCGCGTCGGTCTCCACCAGCGACGAGGTACTGGTCGCGGTGGCTCGTACGGACGCGCCGCTGGACGAGATCATGCAGTCGATCAAGAAGGCGCTCCGGCAGCGCTGAAACAGCACGTAACCCGGATACAACGGACGAAAGCCGCCCCGCCAGGGCGGCTTTCGTCGTTTCCGGAGCGCCTCCGGAAACGGAATCGATCGATCATCGCTCATCCGTGCAGGTCATTACGCAATTGAGAGAAATTGTTGGCACGCAGTGTCTTGCCGACTGGCACCGCGTGCCATACGTTGATGTTGTCCGGGCGGCCGGCGTGCAGAGACCTTTCGTACGCCGGCTGTCCCCGCAAGCTTCCCCAGCGAGCGCGCCCGGACGCCTGCGTCACAGGCACCCTCCCGCGCCCACCAGGCGCCGCCGATCCCGTAGTACCGCCGAACCGACGGCACACCTCCACAGCAGCAGTCCCCTCAGCGTTCCCAACGCGCTCCGCCGGAGGCAACACCGTGAAGGAAATCCTGGACGCGATTCAGTCGCAGGACAGCACCGCCGCAGACATCGCGGCTCTGCCCATCCCCGAGTCGTACCGCGCGATCACCGTGCACAAGGACGAGACGGAGATGTTCGCCGGGCTCGCCACCCGGGACAAGGACCCGCGCAAGTCGCTGCACCTCGACGAGGTGCCGGTCCCCGAACTCGGCCCCGGCGAGGCCCTGGTGGCCGTCATGGCCTCCTCGGTCAACTACAACTCGGTGTGGACGTCGATCTTCGAGCCGCTCTCGACGTTCGGGTTCCTGGAGCGCTACGGCAAGCTCAGCGAGCTGACCAAGCGCCATGACCTGCCGTACCACGTCATCGGCTCGGACCTCGCGGGCGTGGTCCTGCGCACCGGACCGGGCGTGAACGCGTGGAAGCCGGGCGACGAGGTCGTCGCGCACTGTCTGTCGGTGGAGCTGGAGTCCTCCGACGGCCACAACGACACCATGCTCGACCCCGAGCAGCGCATCTGGGGCTTCGAGACGAACTTCGGCGGCCTCGCCGAGATCGCGCTGGTCAAGTCGAACCAGCTGATGCCGAAGCCGGACCACCTGAGCTGGGAGGAGGCGGCCTCGCCCGGGCTTGTGAACTCCACCGCCTACCGCCAGCTCGTCTCCCGTAACGGCGCCGGGATGAAGCAGGGCGACAACGTCCTGATCTGGGGCGCCAGCGGCGGACTCGGCTCGTACGCCACCCAGTTCGCCCTCGCGGGCGGCGCCACGCCGATCTGTGTCGTCTCCAGCCCGGAGAAGGCCGACATCTGCCGCGCCATGGGCGCCGAGGCGGTCATCGACCGCAACGCCGAGGGCTACAAGTTCTGGAAGGACGAGCACACCCAGGACCCGAAGGAGTGGAAGCGCTTCGGCAAGCGCATCCGCGAACTCACCGGCGGCGAGGACATCGACATCGTCTTCGAGCACCCCGGCCGCGAGACCTTCGGTGCGAGCGTCTACGTCACGCGCAAGGGCGGCACCATCACCACCTGCGCCTCCACCTCGGGCTACATGCACGAGTACGACAACCGCTACCTGTGGATGTCCCTGAAGCGCATCATCGGCTCCCACTTCGCCAACTACCGCGAGGCCTGGGAGGCCAACCGCCTCATCGCCAAGGGCAAGATCCACCCCACCCTCTCCAAGGTGTACTCCCTGGAGGAGACCGGGCAGGCCGCCTACGACGTCCACCGCAACCTCCACCAGGGCAAGGTCGGCGTCCTCGCCCTCGCCCCCCGTGAGGGCCTCGGCGTCCGCGACCACGAACTCCGTGCCAAGCACCTCGACGCCATCAACCGCTTCCGCAACATCTGAGCACGGAGCGACATATGACTGAGCGTCAGAAGGACCGGCCCTGGCTCATGCGGACGTACGCCGGTCACTCGACCGCCGAGGCGTCCAACGAGCTCTACCGGCGCAACCTCGCCAAGGGCCAGACCGGCCTGTCGGTCGCCTTCGACCTGCCGACGCAGACCGGCTACGACCCGGACCACATCCTCGCCCGCGGCGAGGTGGGCCGGGTCGGGGTCCCGGTGTCCCATCTCGGTGACATGCGCCGGCTGTTCCAGGACATCCCCCTGGAGCAGATGAACACCTCGATGACCATCAACGCCACCGCGATGTGGCTGCTGGCCATGTACCAGGTGGTCGCCGAGGAACAAGGCGCCGACATCACCCGGCTGCAGGGCACGACGCAGAACGACATCGTCAAGGAGTACCTGTCGCGCGGGACACACGTCTTCCCGCCCGGTCCGTCGCTGCGGCTGACCACCGACATGATCACGTACACGGTCAACCACATCCCCAAGTGGAACCCGATCAACATCTGCAGCTACCACCTCCAGGAGGCGGGGGCCACCCCGGTCCAGGAGATCTCGTACGCGATGTCCACCGCGATCGCCGTGCTCGACGCGGTGTTCGCGTCCGGGCAGATCCCCGAGGACCGCAAGGGCGAGGTGGTCGCGCGGATCTCCTTCTTCGTGAACGCGGGTGTCCGGTTCATCGAGGAGATGTGCAAGATGCGGGCGTTCGGCCGCATCTGGGACAAGGTGACGCGCGAGCGGTACGGCATCGAGGACGCCAAGCAGCGCCGCTTCCGCTACGGCGTCCAGGTCAACTCGCTGGGTCTGACCGAGGCGCAGCCGGAGAACAACGTCCAGCGGATCGTGCTCGAAATGCTGGCCGTGACGCTGTCGAAGGACGCCCGCGCGCGGGCCGTCCAGCTCCCCGCCTGGAACGAGGCGCTCGGCCTGCCGCGTCCCTGGGACCAGCAGTGGTCGCTGCGGATCCAGCAGGTCCTCGCGCACGAGAGCGACCTCCTGGAGTACGAGGACATCTTCGCCGGGTCGCACGTCGTCGAGGCCAAGGTGGACTCGCTGGTCGAGGAGTGCCTGGCCGAGATCGAGCGGATCCAGCAGATGGGCGGCGCGATGGCGGCCGTCGAGTCCGGCTACCTCAAGTCGCAGCTGGTCTCCTCGCACGCCGAGCGCCGGGCGCGCATCGAGGGCGGCGAGGAGAAGATCATCGGCGTCAACTGCTACCAGTCGACCGAACCCAGTCCGCTCACCTCCGACCTGGACACCGCGATCATGACGGTCGACCCGGCGAACGAGGCGCGGGTGGTGGCCAAGCTCCACGAGTGGCGCGACAACCGGGACGAGACCCGGGCGTCGGAGGCGCTGGCGGCTCTGAAGAAGGCGGCCGCCGGGTCCGAGAACCTGATGGCCGCGACCCTGGAGTGCGTCCGCGCGGGCGTCACCACGGGCGAGTGGTCCTGGGCGCTGCGCGATGTCTTCGGCGAGTTCCGGGCACCGACCGGGGTCTCCTCGGCCCCGGTCGCGGTCCCGGCCGAGGCGGGCACGCCGCTGGCGCTGGTGCGCGAGAAGGTGACCCGTACGGCCGATGAGCTGGGAGCGGGCCGGCTGCGGCTGCTGGTGGGCAAGCCGGGGCTCGACGGGCACTCCAACGGGGCCGAGCAGATCGCCGTACGCGCGCGTGACGCCGGTTTCGAGGTGGTCTACCAGGGGATCCGGCTGACCCCCGAGCAGATCGTCAACGCCGCCCTGGCGGAGGATGTGCACTGCGTGGGCCTCTCGATCCTGTCCGGCTCGCACGCCGAGCTGGTCCCGGACGTGCTGGCGCGGCTGCGCGAGGCCGGCGCCCCCGACATCCCGGTGATCGTCGGGGGGATCATCCCGCCGGCGGACGCCGAGGAGCTGTGCAAGGCGGGTGTGGCCGCCGTATTCACCCCGAAGGACTTCGGTATCACGGAGATCATCGGCCGTATCGTCGACGAGATCCGGAAAGCGAACAAGCTCGACCCTCTGGAGGTCCCCGCATGACCGTCAACCGCCCTCCCGTCTCCCACCACCACCCTCAAACGACGCCCCTGCGGGACGACACCTCCAGGCTCCGCCCGCGCCGTTCGTGCCTCGCCGTTCCGGGCTCGAACCCGCGCTTCCTGGAAAAGGCGCAGGGACTCCCCGCCGACCAGGTCTTCCTGGACCTGGAGGACGCCTGTGCGCCGCTCGCCAAGCCGGAGGCCCGGCACACCATCGTCAAGTTCCTGAACGAGGGCGACTGGACCGGCAAGACCCGGGTCGTGCGGGTCAACGACTGGACGACCGAGTGGACGTACCGCGATGTCGTGACGGTCGTCGAGGGCGCGGGGCAGAACCTGGACTGCATCATGCTGCCGAAGGTGCAGACCGCCGAGCAGATCGTCGCGCTGGACCTGCTGCTCACCCAGATCGAGAAGACGATGGGCTTCGAGGTCGGCAAGATCGGCATCGAGGCGCAGATCGAGAACGCCCAGGGTCTGAACAACGTCAACGAGATCGCGACGGCCTCCCAGCGCCTCGAGACGATCATCTTCGGCCCGGCCGACTTCATGGCGTCGATCAACATGAAGTCGCTGGTCGTGGGCGAGCAGCCGCCCGGTTACCCGGCGGACGCCTACCACTTCATCCTGATGAAGATCCTGATGGCCGCCCGCGCCAACAACCTCCAGGCGATCGACGGCCCCTACCTCCAGATCAAGAACATCGACGGCTACAAGGCGGTCGCCCAGCGCGCCGCCGCCCTCGGCTTCGACGGCAAGTGGGTGCTGCACCCCGGCCAGGTCGAGGCGGCCAACGAGGTCTTCTCGCCCTCGCAGGAGGACTACGACCACTCCGAGCTCATCCTCGACGCGTACGAGTACTTCACCTCCGAGGCCGGCGGCAAGAAGGGCTCGGCGATGCTCGGCGACGAGATGATCGACGAGGCCAGCCGCAAGATGGCGCTGGTCATCTCGGGCAAGGGCCGGGCGGCCGGTATGCAGCGCACGTCGAAGTTCGAGATCCCGGAGGCGTAACACCATGCAGTTCGGCCGCACCTACGAAGAGTTCACCGTCGGCGACGTGTACAAGCACTGGCCCGGGAAGACGGTGACCGAGTACGACGACCACCTGTTCTGTCTGCTCACCATGAACCACCACCCGCTCCACATGGACACCAACTATGCGGAGAAGACGACCGACTTCGGCAGGAACGTCGTCGTGGGCAACTACATCTACTCGCTGCTGCTCGGTATGAGCGTGCCGGACGTGTCCGGCAAGGCGATCGCCAACCTGGAGGTCGAGTCGCTCAAGCACGTGGCGCCGACCTTCCACGGCGACACCGTCTACGGCGAGACGACGGTCCTCGACAAGACGCCCTCCAAGTCCAAGTCGGACCGCGGGATCGTCTACGTCGAGACCAAGGGCTACAAGCAGGACGGCACGCTGGTGTGCGTGTTCCGCCGCAAGGTGATGGTCCCCACCGAGACGTACATCAAGGAACGCGGCGGCGAGCAGCCCGGCCGCCCGGAGCCGAAGCAGCAGGAGAAGTAGCCATGGCCCGTCTCGCGCAGACCGCCGGTCTGACCGACGTCCAGCAGGAAATCCTGGCCACCGTCCGGGACTTCGTCGACAAGGAGATCATTCCGGTCGCGACGCAGCTGGAGCACAAGGACGAGTACCCGACGCAGATCGTCGAAGGCCTCAAGGAGCTCGGCCTGTTCGGGCTGATGATCCCCGAGGAGTACGGCGGTCTGGGCGAGTCGCTCCTGACGTACGCGCTCTGCGTCGAGGAGATCGCGCGTGGCTGGATGTCGGTCTCCGGCATCATCAACACGCACTTCATCGTGGCGTACATGCTCAAGCAGCACGGCACCCAGGAGCAGAAGGACACCTTCCTGCCCCGGATGGCCCTGGGCGAGGTGCGCGGCGCGTTCTCGATGTCGGAGCCGGCGCTCGGCTCGGATGTGTCGGCGATCACGTCCAAGGGCGTCAGGGACGGCGACGAGTACGTCCTGAACGGCCAGAAGATGTGGCTCACCAATGGCGGAACGTCATCGCTCGTCGCCGTTCTGTGCCGGAGTGACGAAGGACACCCGGAGGGCACCGCCCCCCACAAGTCGATGACGACCTTCCTGGTGGAGAAGGAGCCCGGCTTCGGCGAGGTCCGGCCCGGCCTGACCATCCCCGGCAAGATCGACAAGATGGGTTACAAGGGCGTCGACACGACCGAACTCATCATGGACGGACTGCGCATTCCGGCCAATCGGGTCCTCGGCGGGGTCACCGGCCGAGGGTTTTACCAAATGATGGACGGAGTCGAGGTCGGCCGTGTGAACGTCGCGGCGCGTGGCTGTGGCGTCGCTCAGCGTGCATTCGAGCTGGGTGTCTCCTATGCCCAGCAACGTCATACTTTCGGCAAAGCGATCGCCCAGCACCAGGCGATTCAGTTCAAGCTGGCCGAGATGGCTACCAAGGTCGAGGCCGCTCATGCCATGATGGTCAACGCAGCACGCAAAAAGGACTCTGGGGAACGAAACGACCTTGAGGCAGGGATGGCGAAGTACCTCGCCTCCGAATACTGCAAGGAGGTCGTGGAGGACGCCTTCCGTATCCACGGTGGCTACGGCTTCTCGAAGGAGTACGAGATCGAGCGCCTGTACCGCGAGGCGCCGATGCTGCTCATCGGTGAAGGTACCGCCGAGATCCAAAAAATGATCATTGGGCGTCGGCTTCTCGAGGAGTACCGATTCCAGGGTTGATTGCCGCTTTTAGGTCGGTTCGGCCGCGAAGAACATCACACCCTGTAGGCGTTTCCTGAGGGCTTCCGGCCGACCGACTCGGCTTCTGGCTTTCCCAGTTGCGGCTCGCAACCGATAGCATCGCTGGTAAACCAGCCGCCGTCCCCCACTTGCCAGCGCGGCATCATCCGCTACGAAGGTCATCCATGCCCCACAGCCAAACCTCTGCATCTCGCGACGGTTTCCTCCAGGGACGTCTTGCTCGCGGAGCATCGCCGTGGCTTCTGCCGACCGTCGCCACCGCAGCCCTCAGCCTCGCCCGCGCGCGCCGCTCCGGCGCCGCCAAGGCCGTGGCCGTACCCGCCACCGCGCTCGCGGCGGGCATGCTGTGGTTCTTCCGCGACCCCGAGCGCGAGATCGCTACCGGGCGGGTCATCTCCCCCGCCGACGGCGTGGTGCAGAGCATCATGCCGTGGAAGGACGGGCGCACCCGCGTCGCGATCTTCATGAGCCCGCTGAACGTCCACGTCAACCGTGCGCCCCTGGCCGGCACGGTGACGTCCGTCGAGCACGTGCCCGGCGGGTTCGTTCCGGCGTTCAACAAGGAGAGCGAGAACAACGAGCGCGTTGTCTGGCACTTCGACACCGAGCTCGGTGACATCGAGATGGTGCAGATCGCGGGTGCGGTGGCGCGGCGGATCGTCCCCTACATCCCCCAGGGCACCAAGGTGGAGCAGGGCGAGCGCATCGGTCTCATCCGGTTCGGCTCCCGGGTCGACATCTATCTTCCGGAGGGGGTCGAGGTCGCTGTCGAGGTCGGGCAGAAGACCACTGCGGGGGTGACTCGAATTGACCGTGATTGATCCGGACACCCAGACCGACTGGGTGCCGGGCGCGGACGCCGACGACGACGCGGAGGAGATGCCCCTCTCCCTGCGGCTGTCGATAGCGGACACCCTGACGCTCGGCAACGCGACCTGCGGGTTCATGGCGGTGTACTTCACCACCACCGGAATCCTCATCCCGCACCTGTCGGGCAGCTCCGAGACCGGCATGGCGCGGCACTCCGCAGCGACCGCCGTGATCCTGATGCTGCTCGCGGCGATCTTCGACCTCTGCGACGGCCTGGTCGCGCGGAAGCTGCGCAGCTCGCCGATGGGCGCCGAGCTGGACAACCTCTCGGACCTGATCAGCTTCGGGCTCGCCCCGGCGTACTTCGTCCTCGTGTACGGCATGGTCGCCGACGACGCGCACCAGCGGGTCGCGGCCGTGGCGGCGATCACGGTGCTGCTCGCGGTGGTGCTCAGACTCGCGCGGTTCTCCTGCGTGACGATGAAGGACGGCATGTTCCAGGGCATGCCGAGCCCCTTCGGCGCGCTCACGGTCGTCTCGATCGTGCTCCTGGAGCTGCCGTTCGTCCCGACGCTGCTCGCCGTCATCGGGGTGGCGTGGCTGATGGTCAGCCGGGTCGAGTACCCGAAGCCGCGGGGCATCCTCGCGGTGGCCATGCTCAGCTGGATCGTGGGCGCGATGGGGCTGCTCGCGGCGTGGGCGTTCGACGCGCCGGGCGGCCAGCTGCTGCTCCAGACGGGCTGCGTGCTGCAGGTCGTGCTGGGCGCGGTGATCCCCCTGTTCGCCACGGCCCGCCGGGTGAACTCGATCCGCGACAACCGCCGTGAGGCGCGGGCGGCCCAGCTGCCGTAGCGCTTCGCGCTGTGCGTGCAAGGCCCCGGACCTCGTGGTCCGGGGCCTTTCCGCTTTGCGGCTCGGCTGCGGGCCGTCCTTGGCCGGTATGCCGCTCCGTTCGGGGCGCATCGGCTCGTCGCGCGGCAGGGAGCCGTCGCTGGCTTGTCGCGCAGTTCCCCGCGCCCCTGGGGGTCAGGGGCACGGGGCTGTGACATATGCGGCTCCGCCGCGTGGGCGCGATCAGCCCACTACGGTCCGCAGCCGAAAGCGGTCAGCTCAGGAAGTCCTGGGCGATCTGCTCCGCCACGCGCTCCAGCAGCGGCCCCGCCTCCGCCATACAGCGCGCCGGGTCCGGCTCCAGGGCCGTGAGGGGGTACGCGCGGCGGATGCCCGCCGTGCCGAGGGCCTCCGGGAGCAGGGCCAGGCGGCCGCAGACCGCGACCACCTCGATGCCGGCCGCCCGGGCCGCCGCCGCCACGCCCGCCGGAGCCTTGCCGTGCAGGGTCTGCTCGTCGAGCGAGCCCTCGCCGGTGATCACCAGGGTGGCCCGGGCCAGGGCCGGGGCGAAGCCGAGGACGTCCAGCATGACCTCGATACCCGGCCGGAACGTGGCCCCCAGGGCGACCAGCGCGCCGTAGCCGATACCGCCCGCCGCGCCCGCGCCCGGGGCGAGGGCCGCCTCGGCCGCACGGGCGCCCACGGACGCCTCCAGGACCTCGGCGAAGTGGCCGAGCGCCGCGTCCAGGGTCGCCACGTCCTCGGGCGTGGCGCCCTTCTGCGGCCCGTACACCGCGGGCGCCCCCTTGGGCCCCGTGAGCGGGTTGTCCACGTCGCTGGCCAGGACCAGGCCGACCGAGGCGAAACGGGGGTCGAGGCCGGAGAGGTCCGCCGTCGCCAGCGTCGCCAGGGGGCCGCCGCCCGGCGCCAGGGGCTCACCCGCCGCGTCCAGGAAGCGGGCGCCGAGCGCCGAGAGCATGCCCGCGCCGCCGTCCGTGGTGGCGCTGCCGCCCACCCCGAACACGATGGTCCGCGCGCCCGCGTCGAGCGCGGCGAGCAGCAGCTCGCCCGAGCCGTACGTGGTGGCGGTCAGCGGGGCGAAGACGCCGTCGGGGAGGTGCTGGAGGCCGGACGCCTCCGCCATCTCCACCACGGCCACCCCGTCCCGTACCGCGAAGGCCGCCGTGACCGGGGTGCCGAGCGGGCCGGTGACCCGGGCCTCGCGGCGGGCGAACCCGGCCGCGATCGCCGCCGCGACCGTGCCGTCGCCGCCGTCGGCGACCGGCAGGGTCTCCACCGGCAGACCGGGGACGACCCGCCGCAGCCCGGCCGTCACCCGCTCCGCGACCTGTACGGCCGTGAGCGAGCCCTTGAACTTGTCCGCCGCCACCAGCACGCGCGCGGCTTCGAAAACTGCTCCGTCCGTCACTTGCTAATCCCTTGCTGTCGAACAGGCAGTCGCGCCGCTCCGACCCTATCCGCCGCACGCGCCCCTGCCCATAGGTGTCATGTACGGCGGAACGGCGTGCCACCCCACGAAACCTCCATGGCGCGAACCATGGTGGGGCGCCATGAGCACGGATTCGATCGATCATTCCGGCGCCGGCGCCCCTCCCCCGCATCCTCGCCGGCGCAGCCACCCTCATCCGCGACGACCGGGGCCACGTACTCCTCGTCCAGCCCAACTACCGTGACGGCTGGGCCCTCCCCGGCGGCACGATCGAGTCCGACCAGGGCGAGACCCCTCGCCAGGCCGCCCGGCGCGAGACTCTGGAGGAGATCGGCCTGGACGTGAGCCCCGGACGGCTGCTCGCGGTCGACTGGGTGCCGGGCCCGGACCGGCCACCGATCGCCGCGTACGTGTACGACGGCGGCGTCCTCCCCGAGGAGCGGCTGAGGGCGATCCGCCTCCAGGAGGAGGAGCTGCTCGACTGGCGGCTGGTCCCGCGCGAGGAGATCACCGCGTATCTGCCGGGCCAACTGGGTGACCGGGTGCTCGCGGCACTCGACGTGCTGACGGCGGGGGCGGGTACGGCGGAGCTGGAGAACGGCCGAACGGTGGGCTGACGACCACGGGATCTACGTCATCGCATTCCGTCAACCATGCTGCCCCCAACGCCGGTTGGCCCCACAATATCCCCGTGCCGCATGACGACTACATGGAACTCATCCTCGACGACGGCGCCCGGGTCAGAGTCGAGCTCACGCCCGTCGGCGGACCGAGAACGACGGCCCCGGCAGCGGACGACGACCTGCCGGGCGGGGTAGGCGGGGCGACGCCCGTCGGGCGCCGCCGCGAGCGGGTCGCCGCGCTCGCCACGGACACGCTCGCGGCCGTACTGCGACCGCTCGGGCCCTTCCTCCAGCAGGTGCACGACTCCGTACGGGGCATCCCCGACCCGCCCGACTCCCTCGACGTCTGCTTCGGCCTCCAGATCGGCCAGGACCTCAAGCTCGGGATCGTGGGCGCCAACGGCCAGGCCAGCATGACCGTCTCGGCGACCTGGCAGCTGCGGCCCGACGGCGCCGACGGCGGCAGCTGAGCCGTGGGCTGGTTCAAGGCGCCGGGCGCGGACCCGTCGGCCGACGCGCGCGGCGCGCTGGTGCGGGTGCTCTCGGCCGACCGGGGGCGGACCGCGGGCGCGGGCGTCTATCTCGCCGGCCGCAGACTGCTGACCTGCGCACACGTCGTCAACGCCGCGCTGGGCCTGCGGATGCTGAGCCCGCGCGACCCGGGCGCGGTCACCCTCGACGTCTCCTTCCCTGCGCTGGCCGCGGGCGCCGCCGACGCCCGGCAGGCGCGCCTGGTGGCCTGGGTGCCGCCGCGCGCCGCGCACCATCAGGGGCCGGTGGCCGACGGCTCCCTGGAGTGGGGCGGCGACCTGGCCGTACTGGAGCTGGACGAGGAACCGCCGCCCCCGGTGGGCCCGGTGCGCTGGCTGGACATGCGGGCCGGGCAGCTGGTGCGGGCCTGGTACGGCGGCGGCCAGCCCTTCTCGTACGCGGACGTCCAGGTCGGCTCGTGCGACGGGCGGATCGGCTATCTCGACGGCAAGCTCTCCGGCGCGGCCGTCGACGACGGATACAGCGGCGGGCCCCTGTGGTCACCTGCCGACGGCGCCGCGGTGGGGCTGGTGATGGGCAGGATCACCCCGCCGGGCGGGTCGTTCGACACCCAGCACACCGTGCGTCGCAGCTGGGGCCTGACCTGGCAGTCGGTCCGGCAGGAGCTGTTACGGGTCGGGGCGGCCCCAGACCCGGCGCCACCGGGTGCGGGCGAGCCCGCCGCCGCGGCGGGCGACGAGTCGGTGCGGGACATGATGGCCGGCCCGCTGCACGCCCTGCTGGGCGATCCGACCGTACGGGCGGCGCACTCCACCGCGCTCGGGGCGGCCCTCGGTCTGCGCACCCGGGCGGACGGGACGGCCCCGTCGGTGGAGGAGCTGGCGGTGCTGCTGTGCACGGTCGAGCGCGCGCTGCCCACGCTGGCCGAGTCGCTCGCCCCGTCCCTGACCGACACGCGGGGCCGCGCCCAGCTGGACCGGCTGCTCGCGCTCGGCCGGCTCACCGACGCGGCCGGGCTGCTCTCCGTCGCCGAACACCGGGCGCTGCTGGTGAAGTGGGACCATCTCACCCGCCAGGACCCGGGGCTGCTTCCCCGGGCGGCTACGGCGGCGCTGCCCTATGTGGATCTGCCCCGTTCGCTGACGGCCGCGCGGCTCGACCCCGACGACGTGCCGGGCGCGGTGCGCGAGCTGGAGGAGTGGCCCGGCGACGGCTCGCCGGTGCCGGACGAGACGCCCCGGCTGCCGGCCCTGCTGCGGGTCGTGGAGTACGCGGCCGCCGAGACCGGCGGCATCGCCTGCGAGGCGCTCCAGGACTGGAGCGGCCGGGTCGCGACCAGGCTCGGCATCCACCTCTCGGCCCTGGGCGAGCGCCGGGCGGACGCGGCGCGCTGGTCGAACCGGTCGGCCGGCACCGGAGTCCGCGTCCTGGTGGAGCTCAGCCGCCACCCCAAGGACCCGGCCGACCGCTACCGGTGCGCGGTGTGGCGGATGCGCGCCGACGGCACGGCCGCCCGCGCCGCCACCGGCACCGAACGGCCGCGCACCGGGCGGGAGATCGCCCGGCTGGTGCGCGAGGTGGCCGGGGGCGCGGAGGGTGCCGGGCAGAACGTGGCGCTGGTCGCTGTGTCCGTCGCCCCGGACGCGCTGCACCTGGCGGTGGACGAGTGGGACGGGGCGAGCGCCGACGAGTTCTTCCCGGCGCCGCTGGGCGAGGACTTCCACCTCGTACTGCGCTGCCCGCAGATCAGACGCCGCTCGCGCACCGGCGCGGGCGACCTGAAGCGCCGCTGGGGCGCCCGGCACCAGAGCGAACCGCTCGTCGCGGACCACCGGATCTCCGACGAGATGGAGCTCATCCGGCTGCTCAAGACAACCCACTACGACGCCGCCCGCGTCATAGTGCACGGACCCCCCGGCAGCCGGACGCGACTGCTGCACTTCTGTCTGGCGATGGGGGTGCCGATCGTCCTGTGGGACCGCGCGGCCGGGGAGCCGGGTGACGCCGCCCGGCTCGACGGGGCGAATCCGTACGGCCCCGTCGACGAACTCCCGGAAAGAGTCCGGCACTTCAGGGTCCGCGCCTATATGGACCCGGCGGTGCCCGCACGGCCGGCGCTGGTGTGGGAGGACGCCGGGTTGCCGCTCCCCGACGAGCTGCAGCTCGCCGACCCCTCGCTGGGACCGGAAGGAATCGCCCGCCCCTCGGAAGGAACGGATCAGGCGACATGACGGAGAACGACGGGTGGCGGCTCTTCCGCGGCGACCGCACGGCACGGGAGGTGGCCTTCCCCGAGGCGCCGCCGTGGCGGCAGTTCGCCAACGGCGCCCCGGGGACGCGGGTGCGCCACCGCCCGTATCTGATCGGCCGCACCGAGGCCGACGTGGTGAGCGCCGCGCTGCATCTGCGCCGGCCCCTCCTGGTCACCGGGCACCCCGGCACCGGCAAGTCCTCGCTGGCACACGCCGTCGCGCACGAGCTGTCGCTCGGCCCGGTGCTCCAGTGGCCGGTCAACAGCCGGTCGGTGCTCAAGGACGCGCTGTACGGGTACGACGCCATCGGGCGGCTGCGCGAGACCCATCTGCGCCAGGAGCGCGGCGCGCCCGAGCCCGACATCGGCACCTTCGTCCGCCTGGGGCCGCTGGGCACCGCGCTCGTCCCGCGCGAGCGGCCGCGGGTCCTCCTGGTCGACGAACTCGACAAGGGAGACGTCGATCTTCCCAACGACCTGCTGACGGTGTTCGAGGAGGGCGAGTTCGAGATCCCCGAGCTGTCGCGGCTGCCGGAGGCGCAGTCCGAGGTGCCGGTGCTCACCCATGACCCCGAGGGCGGACGGGTCACGGTCGCCCGCGGCGTGGTGCGCTGCCGCGAGTTCCCGGTGGTGGTGATCACCAGCAACGGCGAGCGGGACTTCCCGCCCGCGTTCCTGCGGCGCTGCGTCCGCCTCGACCTGCCGGATCCGGACGAGGAGCGGCTGCGGGACATCGTGGCCGCGCACCTGGGCGAGCGGGCCCTCGAAGGCGTCGACGACCTGCTGCACGCGTTCCTGAACCGCCGGGCGCCGGGCGAGCTCGCCACGGACCAGCTGCTCAACGCCGTGTTCCTGCGCAAGGGCGGGGTGAACCTGAACGCCGAGGGCCTGCTGGACGCGGTGCTCCACCGGCTGGGCGGATCGGTCTAGCCGTGCCGCGCGCGGAGCCCTCCGACGCCCTGGCGGGACTCGCCGCCCTGGTGGGCCACGAGCTGTCCACGCACGAGCTCCTGGACACGCTGTGGCTGGCCGCCCGGCTGCCGAGCGGCGCCGCCGCACCGCTGGCGAGCGCTCTGGCGCCGGACCGGGTGCGGCAGCCGGGCCCGGAGGCGTGGGCGGGGCCGCCGACACCGCCCGAAGGCACGGTGGTGCCACCCGGGCTCGGGGAGGGCGACGCCAAGGAGGGGGCCGGCTCCCAACCGCCGCTCCCCACCCAGCTGTTGGGCGCCCTGCACGCGGCGGCGGCCGCCCGCAGCGCCCCCGAGTTCACCGGCGCGACCGCCTCCCCGCACCGCCCTGAACGCGGCGCCGGGGCGCTGCCGGTGCGGGTGCCCGAGGAGAAGGCGCTCGGCGACGGGGAGCTGCGTCTGAGCCGGTCCCTGCGGCTGCTGAAGCAGCCCCATCCGGGCTCGCACTTCTGGGAGTTCGACGAGGAGGCGACCGCCACCGCGATGGCCGAGAGCGGCCTTCCCGACGTGGTGCTGCGGCCCGCGCGGCGCCGCTGGCTGGATCTCACCCTGCTCATCGACGACGGCCTCTCGATGCTGCTGTGGCGCAGGCTCGCCACCGAACTGCGGTCCGTCTTCGAGCGGCTGGGCGCCTTCCGCGACATCCGGGTGCACGGCCTGGACGCCCGCTCGGACACCGCGCCCGGCCTCAAGGTGCGCCCCTTCGACCCCGGCGGGCCGCTGCTCTCCCCCGCGTCCGCCGCCGACCCGTCGGGCCGCACCCTGGTCCTGGTGATCAGCGACGGGGTGGGGGCGTGCTGGCGGGACGGGCGGATGCACACCGCCCTGGAACGCTGGGCCCGGCAGGGCCCGACGGCGGTGGTGCACGCGCTGCCCTCCCACATGTGGGACGCCTCGGGCATCCGCTCGGAGCAGTGGTCGGTGACGACGCGGCGGCGCGGCGCGGCCAACCACACCTGGGAGGTGACCGACCCGCTGCTGCCGCCGGGCCTCGGCGACCGCTTCCCGGGGGTGCCCGTCCCCGTACTGGAGCCGTATCCCCCGGCCGTCGCCACCTGGGCGCGCCTGGTGGCCTCGCCCGGGGCCAGCGCGGAGCTGCCGCTGCTCGCTCCGCCGGGCGTGCGCGGCCTCCGGGGCGAGGCGGCCACCCGGGGCACGGACCCGGCCGACGCGGTGCTGCGGTTCCGGGACGCGGCGTCCCCGCAGGCGTACCGGCTCGCCGCGCACCTCGCGGCCATCTCGCCGCTGACGGTGCCGGTGATGCGGCTGGTGCAGGCGGCCGTGCCGTGGCGCTCGGACACCGCACACCTGGCCGAGGTGTTCCTCGGCGGGCTGATGCGCCAGGCCGACCCGCCCGGCGCCGGACTCCCCGCCCAGCACCGCCGCTTCGGCTTCCTCGACGGCGTCCAGGAGATCCTGCTCGACACCGCCTCCCCGATCGACCTGCTGCGCACCACCCGCGCGGTGACCGACCGCCTGGCCACGCTGGTGGGCCGCTCCCCCGACTTCCCGGCCTGGCTCGCCCACCCGTCGGGGACGGGCGAACTCCTGCCGGGGACAAGGCCGTTCGCCTGGCTGGAGGACCGGCTGCTGACGCATCTGGGCGCCCGTCCGATGGCGTCGGTGCCGGCGCCCCCGGCGGTCACCGAGTACGAGGAGGTGCGGCTGCCGTCCGGGCTGGACAGGGCGCCGTCCTGGCTGCCGCTGCGGCTCCAGGACCTGCACGGGCTGGGGCCGTACACGCTGCTGATGCGCCAGGACACCGGCACCAAGCCCGTCGCGTACATCGGCGCGGACCTGGACGGCCAGGAGGTGCTGCTGCGGGTCGCCCACACCTCGGACCCGCCCGTCGCCCGCGAGCTGCTCGCCACCGAGTACCGGGCGCTGCGGCGGATGGACGGGGTGTACGCGCCGGGGGTGCTCGCCAGCGACCTCGACGAGACCACGCCCTGGATCGCGCTGCGGCTCGACACGCTCAGCACCGGGCTGCCCGCGCCGACCCTGCGCGCGGTGCTCCAGGCCGCCGGGCCGCTGCGCGACTCCTCACTCCTCGCCTGGCTGGGCTGGAGCCTGGCGCGGGCGGTCAACCGCTGCCACCGCAGAGGGCTCGTCCATGGCTCGCTCACGCCCGGCACGGTGCTCGTCACCGAGCGGACGCTGCACATCATCAGCTGGGCGTCGGCCCGGATCGACGGCGCCTCCAGCGCCTCCTCGCTGGTCATGCCCAGCAACTCGCCCTACCGGGCGCCCGAGGTGACGCCATGGAGCGAGTCCCGGATCGCCGCCGGCGATGTGTACGCGGTCGGCACCATCCTGCTCGAAGCCGTGACCGGGCGGCACTGGCGCTGGTACGAGCACGACGTGCTGCGCCACCACCCGGAGTTCCGCCGCCTGGAGGAGAGTCTGCGCGATCTGCTGCTGCGCTCCGTGGACGAGGAGCCCGAGGCCCGGCCGACCGCGCGGGAGATGGCCGAGGCGTTCGGCGCGCTGATGCTGATGCCGGTGGAGTGGGACGACGAGGCCGCCGAGGACGACGACGAGGTCGCGGCCGACGCCGAGGCGGCCCCGGAGGACGATTCGGTCCGCGAGGAGTGGATCCGGACGATCCGGGCGCCGCTGCGCCAGCCGTTGCGGATCGCGGTCCTCGGGGTCAAGGACCGGGCGGGCTGCACCACGACGACCACCGTGCTCGGCGCGATCCTCGCCGAGCAGCGCCAGGAGCGGGTGCTCGCCGTCGACACGGACCGGCACGCGGGCAGCCACATCCACATCGCGCGCCGGGTCTACCGGGCCACGGCGGCCCGGCTGACCGAACTGGCCCACTCCGCCCCCGAGGTCACCGGCTTCGAGGTGCTGCGCCTCTTCCTCTCCCAGCACCGCTCCGGGCTGATGGTGCTCGCCAACGACTCGGTGTCCCATCCGCCGACGGCCGGCCAGTTCTCGGACCAGGAGTACCGCACGGTCGCGGAGGTGACGGCGCCGTACTTCGACATCACGCTAGCCGACACGGACAGGTTCCCGCAGGCGATGCTGGAGCTCGCCAACCGGGTGGTGATCGTCTCCCGGGCCGACCCGGCCGGGGTCACCCAGGCCCAGCAGGCCGTCGACCGCCTGGTGGCGCTGGGCCGCCCCGACCTGGTGGCGGAGGCCGTGGTCGTCCTCAACCACAGCCGCCCGGCCGCCGGCTGGACCCTGGACGCGGCCACCATCCGCAGCCTCAGCTCCCGCTGCCGGGGCGTCCTCACCATCCCCCGCGACGGCCATCTGACGACCGGCAGCACGGTGGAGCTGTCGTGGCTGGCGCCGGAGACGTACAAGGCGTTCCTGCGCCTGGGCGCGCTGCTCATGGGCGACTGAGGGTGGTCGGCCGGTGAGGTCAGAACAGCGCGTCCTCCCCCGCCCCCTTCTCGAAGGCCAGCAGCCGCTGCTTGCGGTCGAGGCCGCCGCCGTACCCCGTCAGGCTTCCCGTGGAGCCGATCACTCGGTGGCAGGGGACGATGATGCCCACCGGGTTCTTGCCGTTGGCCAGGCCCACCGCGCGGGAGGCGCCGGGGTTGCCGAGCAACTGGGCGAGTTCGCCGTACGAGCGGGTCTCGCCGTACGGGATGTGGCGCAGCTGGTCCCAGACCGCACGCTGGAAGTCGGTGCCGCGCAGGTCGAGGTCCAGGTCGAAGTCGGTGAGTTCGCCCGCGAAGTACGCGCCGAGCTGGCGGATCACCTCGGGGAACGGGCCGCCGTCGTCGGGTTCGCCGAACGTCTCCTGGGGCGGCCGGTGGCGCTGGTTCTCCATGTAGAGGCGGCTGAGCACGCCGTCCTCGGCGACGAGGGTGAGCGGGCCGTACGGGCTGTCGGTGACGGTGTGTGTGGTGGTCATCGTGAACGTCCTCACGCAGGGAGGTTGTTGATGGGGTGGTCGTCGGTGGCCCAGAGGTACTGGACGGCGTAGGCCCGCCACGGGCGCCAGGCGGCGGCGCTCGCGGTGAGGGCGGCGGGCGAGGAGGGCAGGCCGAGCGACTGGGCCGCGCGGCGCACTCCCAGGTCGGAGGGGAGGAAGGCGTCCGGGTCGCCGAGCGCCCGCATCGCGATCACCTCGACGGTCCAGGGGCCGAAGCCCGGCAGCTCCAGGAGCTGGGCCCGCGCCCGGTCCCAGTCGGTGTCGAAGCCCAGGGGGATGCTGCCGTCGGCCAGGCCCGCGACCAGTGTGGTGAGGGTGGCGCGGCGGCTGCGCGGCAGGGCCAGGGCCTCCGGATCGAGCCCGGCCAGCGCCTGCGACGTCGGAAACAGATGGGTGAGGCCGCCCGCCGGGTCCTCGACCGGCTCGCCGTGCGCGGTCACCAGCCGGGCCGCGTGGGTACGGGCGGCGGCCGTGGAGACCTGCTGGCCGAGCACCGCCCGTACGGCGAACTCCGCCGCGTCGACGGTACGCGGCACCCGGCGGCCGGGAGCCTTGTCGACCAGCGGGGCGAGCAGCGGGTCGGCGCGCAGCCGGTCGTCGACGGCGACCGGGTCGGCGTCGAGGTCGAGCATCCAGCGGCAGCGGCTGATGGCGATGGTGAGGTCGCGCAGATCGGTGAGCGAGAGCAGACAGCCGATGTGGTCGGGCCCGGGGGTGAGTTCGACGATGCCGTGCCCGTACGGCAGGGAGAGCGTGCGGCGGTACGCGCCGCCGCGCCACTCCTCCACGCCGGGCACTGCTGTGGCGGCCAGATGCCCGAAGAGGTTGTCCGGGTTGAGCGGGGCGCGGTAGGGCAGCCGCAGGGCGATCGAGCCGGGGGCCCGGCGGGCGACGCCCCGCGCGGCGCGGGCGCGCAGCTCGGTGGGGGCGAGCGCGAAGACCTCGCGGACGGTGTCGTTGAAGGTGCGCACCGAGGCGAAGCCCGCCGCGAAGGCGACGTCGGCCATCGGGAGCGCGGTGGTCTCGATGAGGATCCGGGCGGTCTGGGCGCGCTGGGCACGGGCCAGGGCGAGCGGTCCGGCGCCCAGCTCGGCGCGCAGCTGGCGCTCGATCTGGCGGGCGCTGTAGCCGAGCCGCGCGGCGAGCCCGGACACGCCCTCGCGGTCGACGACACCGTCCCGGATGAGCCGCATGGCGCGGGCCACGGAGTCGGCGCGCGCGTTCCACTCCGGCGAGCCGGGCGTGGTGTCCGGGCGGCACCGCTTGCAGGCCCGGAACCCGGCCTGCTGGCAGGCGGCGGCGCTCGGATAGAAGGTCATGTTCTCGACCTTCGGCGGCACCACCGGGCAGCTGGGCCGGCAGTAGATACGGGTGGTGAGCACGGCAGTGAAGAACCAGCCGTCGAAACGGGCGTCCTTGGACTGGACGGCCCGCACGCAGCGCTCGGTATCGGTGTGCATGGCGGCGGGGGCCGCGGGGGCGGCGGGATTCATGGGTCAAGGATCGGCTATGGGGAGGGGGTGTCGCTGGCAGGAATCCGACATCTACCTTCGGTGGGCAGGGAGGGGCTGGGCTGGGTCGGGCCTCGGTGGTTCTTCGGCTGTGGGTGGGGGTGGGCCGCCGACCGCGCAGTTCCCCGCGCCCTCAGGGGGTTGGGGGCGCCCCGGCCGGGTGCGTCTTCGACTGCGGGCCATGGTGAGCCGGCCGCGCAGTTCCCCGCGCCCCTAAGGGGGTTGGAGGCCTGGCGGCTGAAGTGCTGCTGAGGGTTGGAGCCCCGGCCGGCGAAAAGGTTGCGGGGGGCAGCCCTGGCCGCCGAAAGGCCGCCGGGGGCAACACTCCGTGCTCCTGAGCATGCAGCCCTCCAGCCACGCCCCCAGGGGCGCGGGGAACCGCGCGACCAGCCCGCACCCACCCGCAGCCGAACAACCACTCCCCCGACGGGCTGCCGAGCCCCAACCCCCAAGGGGCGCGGGGAACTGCGCGATCAGCCACATACTGACCGCAGCCGAAACACGTCTACCCCACAGCCTCCTCGAACGCCCGATACGCCCCCTCGTCGAACAGCACGAAACGGACCTCCTCCACAGACCCAGCCGCGGCAGCGGCCTCCCGCACCGTGCGCACAGCGATCCGCGCCCCGTCGTCCAACGGCCACCCATAGATCCCCGTGGAGATCGCCGGGAACGCCACCGTCCGCGCCCCCAACTCCCCCGCCACCCGCAGGGATTCGCGGTAGCAGGAGGCGAGCAGGGCCGAGCGGTCCTCGTCGCGCTGCCAGACCGGGCCCACGGTGTGGATCACCCACTGCGCGGACAGCCGGCCGGCA
The DNA here is from genome assembly GCF_055570295.1 of Streptomyces sp. NPDC031265. Lineage (NCBI taxonomy): Bacteria > Bacillati > Actinomycetota > Actinomycetes > Kitasatosporales > Streptomycetaceae > Streptomyces > Streptomyces sp. NPDC031265. The sequence continues at coordinate 234,754 of NZ_JBVIHM010000003.1, read as the reverse complement.
GTCGTGGCCACGGCGCGCCCGGTGGGCAGGCCCTTGCCGTAGTGGGAGGCGCGCAGCCGGCGGCACTCGGCCAGGATCTCCGGCCCGCCCCGGCGGTGGATCGCGCCGTCGACCCCGCCCCCGCCCAGCAGCGAGGAGTTGGCCGCGTTGACCACCGCGTCCACGGCCTGGTCCGTGATGTCGCCCCGGACGAGCACGATCCGGGGGCGCGAAGCACTCATCGCCGGTCCGCCTTCCGCAGAGCCCGCCAGACCGCCTTGGCCGCGTTGTGCCCGGACATGCCGTGCACCCCGGGGCCGGGCGGGGTGGCGGAGGAGCAGAGGAACACCGACGGGTGCCGGGTCGTGTACGGGAACAGCGACAAGGTGGGCCGCAGCAGCAGCTGGAGCCCGCGCGCCGCGCCGCACGCGATGTCGCCGCCCACGTAGTTGGCGTTGTGCGCCGCGAGCTGCGGCGGCCCCGCCGTGGCGCGCGCGAGCACCCGGTCGCGGAAGCCCGGCGCGAAGCGCTCGATCTGGCGCTCGATCGCGTCGGTGAGGTCGCCTTCCCACCCGTTCGGCACGTGTCCGTACGCCCAGAACACGTGCTTGCCCTCGGGCGCCCGCGAGGGGTCGACGAGGCTGGGCTGGGCGGTGATCAGGAACGGGGTCTCGGGGGCGGTGCCCCCGGACGCCTGGCTCAGCGCGGCGCCGATCTCGCGGCTGGACGGGCCGATCTGCACCGTCCCGGCCCGGCGCGGCTCGGCCGCGGTCCACGGCACCGGGCCGTCGAGCGCGTAGTCGATCTTGAAGACGCCGGCGCCGTACTTGTACCCCTCGTACGCCCGGCCCAGGCCCGCGATCCGGGCGAGCGCGGTCGGTGAGGTGTCGAAGACGTACGCGCGGGCGGGCGGCAGGTCGTCGAGCCGCTTCACCTCGAAGCCGGTGTGGACCGAGCCGCCCAGGTCGCGCAGGTACGCGGCGAGCGCGTCCGAGATCGACTGCGAGCCGCCGCGCGGCAGCGGCCAGCCGTTCTCGTGCGCGGCGAGCGCGAAGACCAGGCCGACCGCGGAGGTCGCCACCCCGGTCAGCGGGGCGATGACATGGCCGACGAGCCCGGCCATCAGGGCGCGCGCCCGGTCGTCCCGGAAGCGGCGCATCGTCCACGCGTACGGCGGAACACCGTCGATACCGAAGCGCGCGAGGCCGATCGGGTCGCGGGGCAGGGCGCTCAGCGGCAGCGACATGAAGTCGCGCGCCAGGACGTCCCACTTGCCGATGTACGGCGCCACCAGCCTGCGGTACGTGCCCGCGTCGCGCGGGCCGAACGACGCGGCGGTCTCGGCGACCGAGCGTGCGAGTACGGCCGCAGTGCCGTCGTCGAAGGGGTGCGCCATCGGCAGTTCGGGGTGCAGCCACTCCAGCCCGTACCGGTCGAGCGGCATCCGGCGGAATGCCGGGGAGCCGATGCCCAGCGGGTGCACGGCAGAGCAGGGGTCGTGGCGGAAGCCGGGGAGGGTGAGCTCCGCTGTCCTGGCGCCGCCCCCGATGGTGTCCTTGGCCTCGAAGACCTCAACGGACAGGCCGCGCCTGGCCAGTTCGACCGCGGCGGTCAGTCCATTGGGCCCCGCCCCCACGACGACGGCATCGAGCATCGACGGCACCTTGGACTCCTCACGCCCTTGTGGCCAAGGCACCCAGCATATTCCGGGCCACGGACAATCAGGTCCGGGGTGGGCACGGTTGCGGCAGGAGGCCGCGCGGCGACCCGGGGGCGGCCGTCCGACCGCGCCCGCTCACTCCCCCGCCAGCAGCCCCCGCACCCGCTCCGCCGTCGCCGCGTCCCGGGCGGCCGTGAACGGCAGTGCGTTGCCGCCGGTTATCCGGAACGGCTCGCCCGTCACGGTCGTGTGGGCCCCGCCCGCCTCGGTCACCAGGAGCAGGCCCGCCGCATGGTCCCAGGCGAGTTCCCAGGAGAACGCCACCGCGTCCAGCTCGCCGCGCGCGACCGCCAGGTATTCGAGCCCGGCCGAGCCGCACGGGCGCGGGCGGACGCCGTCGGTGCGCAGCCCGAGCAGCGCGCGCTTCTGGTCCTCCGTCGTGTAGTCCGGGTGGGAGGTGGCGACCTCGATCGCCGCGCCGGGCGCGGGCGCCCCGGACCGTATCGCCTCGCCGTTGAACGTCGCGCCGCCGCCGCGGACCGCGACCGCCATGACGTCGAGCGCCGCCCCGTACGTCCACGACGCCAGCACCTCGCCGTGGTGGGCGAGCGCCACCAGCGTGCAGAAGCCCTCCTCGCCGCGCACGAACTGGCGGGTCCCGTCGACCGGGTCGACGATCCACACCGGCGCGTCGCCGCCCAGCGCGTCGTACACCGACGGGTCGGCCGCGACGGCCTCCTCGCCGACGACGGCCGAGCCGGGCAGCAGCTCGGTCAGGGCCTCGGTCAGGAACTCCTCGGCGCGCCGGTCGGCGACCGTCACCAGATCGTGCGGGCCGCTCTTCTCCAGTACCTCGTGCGCGGCGAGCTGGCGGAAGCGCGGCATGATCTCGACGGCCGCCGCCTTGCGGACCGCCTCTTCGACGTCGGACGACCGGTCTTCCAGAAACTGTGTGAGCAACCCTTCGATCATGCGTCCAGCAAAACATGCCCCACTGACAATCGGCGAACACGGTCCCAACCCCGGGCGTCATCGAGGTGACGTCGGCGAACGCCCCGGGTCAGCGCCCCACCGCGTACCCCTGCATCCCGCGCGGATTCGCGGCGGCGGACAGAATGCCGGTCTCCGGGTCGCGCGCGACCGCGCACAGCCGCCCCTGTGACCAGGCGCCGCCGACCGTGACCCGGTGCCCGCGCCGCCGCAGCCCCGCCACCACCTCCTCGGCGGTCCGCGCCTCGACCGTGACGCTGCCGGGCCGGGCAGCCCGTGGGTAGAACGAGCTCGGGAAGGAGTCGTTGTGCCAGTTCGGGGCGTCGATCGCGCCCTGGAGGCCGGGGCCGCCGCGCTCGGCCGCGCCGAGGGCGACGGCGAGGAAGAAGTGCAGCTGCCACTGGTCCTGCTGGTCCCCGCCGGGCGTGCCGAACGCCAGCACCGGTACGCCGTCGCGCAGCGCGAGGGTGGGCGACAGCGTCGTACGGGGGCGGCGTCCAGGGGTCAGCGTGTTCGGCAGCCCCTCCTCCAGCCAGGCCATCTGGAGCCGGGTGCCGAGCGGGAAACCGAGCTCGGGGACGACCGGGTTGGACTGGAGCCAGCCGCCGCTCGGGGTGGCGGCGACCATGTTCCCCCAGCGGTCGACCACGTCCAGGTGGCAGGTGTCGCCCCGGGTGGCGCCGTCCGGGGCCACGGTCGGCTCCCCGGCGCCCGCCGCCCGTACGTCGGCGTCGCGGCCACGCGCGCGTAGCGCCTCGCGGGCGATCCGCGGCGGGCGCCCGCCCGGGCTGCCGGGCCGCAGCTCGCACGAGGCCGCCGCGCCGACGAGTGCGCGGCGGGCCGCGTTGTAGTCGTCCGAGAGCAGTTCGACGAGCGGCACTCCGGCCGCGTCCCCGTACCAGGCCTCCCGGTCGGCCATGGCGAGCTTGCACCCCTCGACGAGGAGGTGCACGTACTCGGCGGAGCCGTACGGCGGCAACTCGTCCGGAAGCAGCGCCAGTTGCTGCAGGAACGCCGGCCCCTGGCTCCAGCCGCCGGCCTTGCAGACGGTCCAGCCGTTCCAGTCGTACGTCACCGGGTCCTCGTACGTCGCGGACCACCCGGCGAGGTCGGCCGCCGTCAGGGTGCCGGTGCGGCGCTCGCCGCTGGTGTCCAGGGTGGGGCGGTGCGCCTGCGCGACCAGCGCCTCGGCGATGAACCCCTCGCGCCAGATGCGCCGGGCGGCCTCGATCTGCCGCACCCGGCCGTCGCCGGTCGCGGACGCGCGCGTAGGGGCCGACTCCGCAAGGACACGGCGCCAGGTCCGCGCCAGGTCCGGGTTGCGCAGCAGCCGCCCCGGGCGCGGGGCGCGGCCGCCCGGCAGATACACCTCGGCCGAGGAGTGCCACTCGCTCTCGAAGAGCGCGCGCACGCCCTCCACGGTCTCCCCGACCCGCTCGACGGGCGGATGCCCGTCCTCGGCGTATCCGATGGCGTACTTCAGTACGTCGGCGAGCGGCTTGGTGCCGTGGTCGCGCAGCAGGAGCATCCAGGCGTCGAAGGCGCCGGGCACGGCGGCCGCGAGCGGGCCGGTGCCGGGCACCAGGTCAAGACCGAGCGAGCGGTAGTGGGCGGCCGTCGCCCCGGCGGGCGCGGGCCCCTGGCCGCACAGCACCCGCACCGCGCCCCCGGCCGGGGCGAGCAGGACGGGCACCTCGCCGGCCGGGCCGTTCAGATGCGGCTCGACGACATGGAGGACGAAGCCCGCGGCGACGGCGGCGTCGAAGGCGTTGCCGCCGTCCTCCAGGACGGCCATGGCGCACTGCGAGGCGAGCCAGTGGGTGGCGGACACCATCCCGAAGGTGCCCTGGAGGGTGGGCCGGGTGGTGAACGGGGGCGCGGCGTACGGATTCACGGCTTCTCCGGCGCGCGCACGGCGTGGGCTGTGTGATCGGCCATCCGGGCAGGCTAGCGACGGCCGCCGTGGAATGTCAGACCCGCCGTCTACCGTTGATTCCGCTCGGAACGGATGGAGGAGCAGCGGTGCACGGTGAGTACAAGGTCCCCGGCGGCAAGCTCGTGGTGGTGGATCTGGACGTCGAGGGCGGCGTCCTGAGCGGTGTGCGGGTGGCGGGCGACTTCTTCCTCGAACCGGACGAGGCGATCCTGGCGATCAACAGCGCGCTGGAGGGCGCCCCGGCGGACACGGACGCCGCCGGGCTCGCGGCCCGTATCGACGCGGCGCTGCCGCCGGGCACGACGATGTACGGACTGACGTCGGAAGGGATCGGCGTCGCGGTCCGCCGCGCCCTCGCGCACGCGACGGACTGGACGGACTACGACTGGCAGCTGATCCACGACGGCCCCCAGTCCCCCGCCCTGCACATGGCGCTGGACGAGGTGATCACCGCCGAGGTCGCGGCCGGGCGCCGCCCGCCGACGCTGCGGGTGTGGGAGTGGGGCGCCCCGGCGGTGGTGATCGGCAGCTTCCAGTCGCTGCGCAACGAGGTCGACCCGGAGGGCGCCGAGCGCCACGGGATCACGGTGGTGCGCCGGGTGTCGGGCGGCGGGGCCATGTTCATCGAGCCGGGCAACACCATCACGTACTCGCTCTCGGTCCCCGACGCCCTGGTCCAGGGCCTGTCCTTCGCGGACAGCTATGCCTATCTGGACGACTGGGTCCTGGGCGCGCTCGGCGACATGGGCGTGAAGGCCTGGTACCAGCCGCTGAACGACATCGCCACGGACGCGGGCAAGATCGCGGGCGCCGCGCAGAAGCGGGTGGTCGCGGACGAGGGCGCGGTGCTGCACCACGTGACGATGGCGTACGACATCGACGCCGACAAGATGCTGGAAGTCCTCCGCATCGGCCGCGAGAAGCTCTCGGACAAGGGCATCAAGAGCGCGAAGAAGCGCGTCGATCCGCTCCGCCGCCAGACGGGCCTGCCCCGCGAAGCGGTCATCGAGCGGATGATCGCCTCGTTCCGCGGGCGGTACGGACTGGCCGAGGGGAAGGTCACGGACGAGGAGATGTCCCGCGCCCGCAAGCTGGCGGAGACGAAGTTCTCCAACGAGGAGTGGACGGCGCGGGTGCCGTAGCCGGCTTCGCCGGCGCAGACCGGCAGCGGCGCGACGCCAGGGGCCCGGACCTGCTGCGTGACCCGGCGATCGCCGCCGCGTGGCCGGGGCCGAGCGCACCGGCCACGACCACCCCGCACGGCTCACCCGTTACGCCCTCCGCCTCCCCGCCCCCATCAACCCCGTATAAGCCACCACCGCCGCCCCGAGCCCCACGGCCCACCCGTAGTCCGCCAGCGGCTTCAGGGCCGGGATCAAACCGTCCGCCGGGAAGGGGCCCAGCTTCTTGCCCTCCGGGTCGAGCGTGGAGTAGGAGCCGCCCACCGCCAGCACGCCGCCGACCGCGAACGCGGCCACCGCGCGCCAGTTCCAGCCCGCCGTGTACCAGTAGCGGCCGCCCGGCCGGTACAGGTCGGCCACGTCGAGGACCGTGCGGCGGATGATCCAGTAGTCGGCGATCAGGATGCCCGCGACCGTGCCGAGCAGGCCGCCGACCACACCCAGCCAGGTGAAGATGTACAGCTCGGGCGTCGACGTCAGCTTCCACGGGAAGATCACGACGCCGACGACGCCCGTGATGAGCGCGCCCGTACGGAAGTTGATGAAGCGGGGCGCCAGGTTGGCGAGGTCGTACGCCGGGGAGACCACGTTCGCCGCGATGTTGACGGAGATCGTCGCGATCAGGACCGTGAGCAGCGCGAACAGCAGCCCGAAGACGTTGTCGGTCCGGGCCACCAGCTCCACCGGGTCCCAGATCGGCACCCCGTACACCGCCTGCGAGCCGGAGGTGACCAGCACCGAGAGCAGAGCGAAGGCCGTCATGGTGGTCGGCAGACCGAGGGTCTGGCCCCAGACCTGGGCGCGCTGGCCCTTGCCGAAGCGGGTGAAGTCCGGGATGTTCAGGGACAGCGTCGCCCAGAAGCCGATCATGCCCATCAGCGACGGGAAGAAGACCGGCCAGAAGTCGCGCCCCCAGCCGTGCTTGGAGGGCTGGTCGAGCAGCGGGCCGAAGCCACCCGCCTTGTGGGCGATCCAGACCAGCAGCACCACGGCGCCGACGAGGACGAACGGCGCCGCCCAGTTCTCGAACCGGCGCAGGGTCTCCATCCCCCGGTGGATGATGGCGAGTTCCAGGGCCCAGAAGAGGACGAAGCAGAGCCAGAGCGTCCATGGCTCGCCCCCGATCTCGGAGGCATCGGCCCAGCCGCCGAAGACCTTGCCGAGCAGGACGAAGACGCCCTGGCCTCCGATCCAGGTCTGGATGCCGAACCAGCAGCAGGCGACCGCTGCGCGGATCAGCGCGGGCAGATTGGCGCCGCGCAGCCCGAAGGAGGCGCGGGCGAGGACCGGGAAGGGGATGCCGTACTTCGGTCCCGCGTGCCCGGTGAGCAGCATCGGCCCGAGCACGATCACATTGGCGACCGCGATGGTGAACACGGCCTGCTTCCAGTCCATGCCGAGGGCGACCAGACCGGAGGCGAGCGTCCAGGAGGGGATGTTGTGCGCCATGCCGACCCAGAGGGCGGCGAAGTTGTAGGTGGTCCAGCGGCGTTCCTCGGGCGGCACCGGCCGGAGGTCGTCGTTGGCGAAGCGGCTGTCCGGCGGGGCGGTGTCCGTCGGTATCGCGGTGTCGGTCATGGGCAGGCCATTCGTTCGGGGGACGAGGGGGAGGGCGAACGGGCCGTGGGAGGAGGCGGGTTACGGGAACGGGGGCGCCCGGTGCGGGCCGGGCGCCCCCGAACGGCTCAGCCGAGCGCCGGGATCACCCGCTCCCCGTACGCGTCGATGACCGCTTCCCGTGCGTCGTGCATGGCGTACACCGCGAACTGGTCGACACCCAGGTCGCGCAGCGCCTTCAGCTTCTCGATGTGCGCCTCGACGGGGCCGAGGAGGCAGAAGCGGTCGACGATCTCGTCGGGGACGAAAGCGGTGTCCGGGTTGTCGGTGCGGCCGTGGTGGCTGTAGTCGTAGCCTTGGCGCGCCTTGATGTAGTCGGTGAGCGCGTCCGGCACCAGGCCCGAGTGCTCGCCGTACCGCGACACCAGGTCCGCGACGTGGTTGCCGACCATGCCGCCGAACCAGCGGCACTGCTCGCGGGCGTGGCCGAGGTCGTCGCCGACGTAGGCCGGGGCGGCGACGCAGACGGTCACGGAGGCGGGGTCGCGCCCGGCCTCCACGGCGGCCGTGCGGACCGCCTTGACCATCCACTCCGTCAGGAACGGGTCCGCGAGCTGGAGGATGAAGCCGTCGGCCTTCTGCCCGGCGAGGGCCAGCGCCTTCGGCCCGTACGCCGCCATCCAGACGGGCAGCTTGCCGTCCCTGACCCAGGGCAGCTTCAGACGCTGCCCGTCGACCTCGGCCTCGCGGCCCTCGGCGAGGTCGCGGATGACGCCGATGGCTTCGCCGAGGCGGGCCAGGGTGTTGGGTTTGCGCCCGGCGACGCGCATCGCGGAGTCGCCGCGGCCGATGCCGCAGATGGTGCGGTTGCCGTACATGTCGTTGAGGGTGGCGAAGGTGGAGGCGGTGACCTCCCAGGTCCTGGTGCCCGGGTTGGTCACCATCGGGCCGACGTGCATCTGCCGCGTGTGCTCCAGGATGCGGCTGTAGATGACGAACGGCTCCTGCCAGAGGACCGCCGAGTCGAAGGTCCAGCCGTAGCGGAAGCCGTTGCGTTCCGCGCGGCGCATGAGGCCGACGACGGTCGAGGCGGGCGGGTCGGTCTGCAGGACGAGTCCGAAGTCCATGTGGTGCTGCTCCTGGTTACTGGCCGAGGTACTGGGATGTGGCCCGCGGGGTGTAGAGGCCGTGTCCGGCCCGTCCGGTGAACTGCCGCTCGTGGACGACGAGTTCGCCGCGCGAGAGGACCGTCTCGACGCGGCCGGTGATCCGCCTGCCCTCGTACGCCGAGTAGTCCACGTTCATGTGGTGGGTCTCTGCGGAGATGGTCTGCTCGGCGTGCGGGTCGTAGATGACGACGTCGGCGTCGGCGCCCGGTGCGATGGTGCCCTTCTTCGGGTAGAGCCCGAACATCCGCGCCGGGCTGGCGCAGGCGATCTCGATCCAGCGGCGCCGGGTGAGGTGGCCGTCGAGCACCGCCTGGTGGAGCAGGTCCATCCGGTTCTCCACGCCCGGCAGACCGTTGGGGATCTTGGAGAAGTCGCCCCGGCCGAGCTCCTTCTGTCCCACGAAGCAGAACGGGCAGTGGTCGGTGGAGACCACCTGGAGGTCGTTGGTGCGCAGCCCCCGCCAGAGCGCGGCCTGGTGCTCCTTGGGGCGCAGCGGCGTCGAGCAGACGTACTTGGCGCCCTCGAAGCCGGGCTCGGCCAGATTGTCGGTGGAGAGGAACAGGTACTGCGGACAGGTCTCGCCGAAGACCGGAAGTCCCTTGTCCCGGGCGGCTGCCAGCTCGGCGACCGCCTCCTCGGCCGACACATGGACGACGTAGAGCGGCGCCCCGGCGACCCGGGCCAGCTGGATCGCCCGGTGGGTGGCCTCGGCTTCGAGCAGGGCGCGGCGCACCTCGCCGTGGTGGCGCGGATCGGTGCGGCCCGCGGCGAGCGCCTGCTCGACGAGGACGTCGATCGCGATGCCGTTCTCGGCGTGCATCATGATCAGCCCGCCGTTGGTGGCCGAGCGCTGCATCGCCCGCAGGATCTGGCCGTCGTCGCTGTAGAAGACGCCGGGGTACGCCATGAACAGCTTGAAGGAGGTGACGCCCTCCTCCACCAGCAGGTCCATCTCCTTGAGCGTGTGCTCGTTCACATCGGAGAGGATCATGTGGAACGCGTAGTCGATCGCGCACTTGCCGTCCGCCTTGGCGTACCAGGCGTCCAGGCCCTCGCGCAGCGCGTGGCCCGGCGACTGCACGGCGAAGTCCACGATCGTGGTGGTGCCGCCCCAGGCCGCGGCCCGGGTGCCGGTCTCGAAGGTGTCGGAGGCGAAGGTCCCGCCGAAGGGGAGCTCCATGTGGGTGTGGGCGTCGACTCCGCCCGGGATGACGTACTTGTCGGTCGCGTCGAGCGTACGGCCGGCGCTCCAGCTCTGCGCCGCGCTCGACCCGTGCGCGGCCAGGGCGGCGATGCGGCCGTCCTCGATCAGTACGTCGGCGTGGATCTCGTCGGCGGCGGTGATCACCAGACCGCCGGTGATCAGGGTGCGGGTACTCATGGGTGGTGCTCCCTTTCATGCACGTACGAGCGCTCCGCGGAGGGGGCGCGGTGTGCTTCGTCTGAAGGGCCGTCCGTGGCTGGTCGCGTCACGCGGCGGAGCCGCACATGTCACGGCCCGCGCCCCTAACTGACACTCCGCAGGGCACGTTCGAGGATCGCGGCGCCCTCTTCCGCCTCCGCGACGGTGAGCGTCAGCGGCGGGGCGATCCGCAGCACGCTGGTGCTGTGCCCGCCGCCCTTGCCGATGAGCAGTCCGCCCTCGCGCGCCGCCTCCAGCACGGCGGCAGCGGCCTCCGGATGGGCCTCGTCGGTGCCCGGCTTCACCAGCTCGATGCCCGCCATCAGGCCCCGGCCGCGCACCTCGCGTACGAGGGGGAGCTGGGCGGCGACGGCCCGCAGCCGCTCCATGAGCAGGCCGCCGACGCGGCGCGCGTTGCCCTGGAGGTCGTGCTCGACGAGGTACGAGAGGTTGGCGAGGCCGGCGGCCATGGTGACCGGGGAGCCGCCGAAGGTCGAAATGGAGTTGGCGTCCAGGCAGTTCATGATGCGGGCGCTCGCCACCACACCGCCGACGGACATGCCGTTGCCGATGCCCTTGGCGAAGGTGAGGATGTCCGGCGGGCCGTTCTCGGCGTGCGCCTGCCAGCCCCAGAAGTGGTCGCCGGTGCGGCCCCAGCCGGTCTGCACCTCGTCGCTGATCCACAGGATGCCGTGCCGGTCGAGGACTTCGCGGAAGGCGGCATAGAGCCCGTCGGGGGGCGAGGTGAAGCCGCCGACGCCCTGGATGGGCTCGGCGATGAGCGCGGCGACCTCGCGGGTGTGGCCGAGCAGGTCTTCGAGGTCGGCCACACAGGCGTTGATGAACTGACCGTCGCTCAACTCCGCGTAGGGGCCCCGGGAGCGGATGCCCCCGTGCACGTACAGCGTCTGCAGCGGCGACAGGCTCGTCGGTGACCAGGCGCGGTTGCCGGTGATGCCGACCGCGCTGAACGAGCGGCCGTGGTAGCTGTTGCGCATCGCCAGGATCTGGTTGGAGCCGCGGTGGGCGGTGGCGAGCAGCAGCGCGGTGTCGTTCGCCTCGGTGCCGGAGGTGGTGAAGAAGACCCGGGCGTCCGGGATGCCGGAGAGGTGGGCGATCCGCTCGGCGAGCTCCACCATCGGGCGGTTGAGGTAGAGCGTCGAGGAGTGGATGATCCGCCCGGCCTGGTCGGAGACGGCCTTGGTGACCTCGGGCAGGGCGTGGGCGGTCATCGTGGTGAGGATGCCGCCGAAGAAGTCGAGGTACCGCTTGCCCTCGGAGTCCCAGACGTGGCGGCCCTCGCCGTGGGTGATCTCGATCGGGTGCCGGTAGTAGAGCGCGAGCCAGTCGGGCAGGACCGCGCGGTGGCGGTCGAAGAGGGAGGTCACGGCTTCACCAGCCCTTCGTAGGCGTCGGGCCGCCGGTCGCGGTAGAACGCCCACTGCTGGCGCACCTCGTCGATGAGACCGAAGTCGAGATCGCGGACGAGGAGCTCCTCCTCCTTGTCGCTGGCGGGCTCGCCGACGAACTGGCCGCGCGGGTCCACGAAGTAGCTGGTGCCGTAGAAGTCGTTGTCGCCGTACTCCTCGCGGCCGACCCGGTTGATGGCGGCGACGAAGTACTCGTTGGCCACCGCCGAGGCGGGCTGTTCCAGCTGCCAGAGATAGGCCGAAAGTCCACGCGAGGTGGCCGACGGGTTGTAGACGATCTGGGCGCCGTTGAGGCCCAACTGCCGCCAGCCTTCGGGGAAGTGGCGGTCGTAACAGATGTAGACGCCGACCCGGCCCACGGCGGTGTCGAAGACCGGCCATCCCAGGTTGCCCGGTTTGAAGTAGTACTTCTCCCAGAACCCCTTCACCTGGGGGATGTGGTGCTTGCGGTACTTGCCGAGGTAGCTGCCGTCGGCGTCGATCACGGCCGCGGTGTTGTAGTAGAAACCGGAGCCCTCGATCTCGAAGACCGGGACGACGATCACCATCCCGGTCTCGCGGGCGAGCTCCTGCATCCGCCGCACGGTCGGCCCGTCCGGCACCGGCTCCGCCCACCGGTAGTGCTCGGGCTCCTGCACCTGGCAGAAGTACGGGGCGTTGAAGACCTCCTGGAATCCAATGATCTTCGCACCCTGCCGGGCCGCCTCGCGGGCGTGTTCCTCATGTTTGGCGATCATGGATTCGGTATCGCCGGTCCAACTGGCCTGGACCAGTGCGGCGCGGACAACAGTGGCCATGAGCTGCTCCTTAGACGGGCCGTCAGCCAGGCATCCACACGCGTAGACCGCGTGTGGAGAGACCGTAAAGCCCGTCACGCACCGTGGCAAGACCATCGCCGTTACGCCACGAAGTCGATCACATTTCCCTCCGTACGGGGCCGGGCAGCCGGGCCCAGTTGCCCCGCCGGGCATGCCTCAGCAGCACCGGGTCGTCGCCGACGACCACCGGGTTGCCCACCTCGGCGAGCAGCGGGAGGTCGGCCGCCTCGTCCGCGTACGCGTAGCAGTCGGCGGCCAGCAGGGCGTGCTCGCGCAACAGGGCGCGGGCCGCGTACCCCTTGCCCTGGCCGGCCATCGGGGCCCTCGGCCGGGCGCAGAGCACCGCGTCGGCTCCCAGCTCGCGGGCGACGGGCGCGACGGCCCCGGCGGACGACGGCGTCACCAGGACCACCAGGTGCCCCCGGGCGGCGTGGTCGTGCAGTGCCGCGAGGACCGGCGCGTGCCAGAGACGGCCGAGCGGCGGCCCGGGGCCGTCGTGGTGCGGCTCGGGCAGCTCGGGCAGCTCGGGCACGGCCAGGAGCGTGCCCTCGACGTCGAAGAACGCGGCGGCGGTGGGCGTACACGGCGGACGCGTACGCGGCTGGGCTGTGCGGGAGTCCATGTCCATCGGTAAGGACCCTGCCCAGCCGCGCCCTCACCTCAATCAGCATTTTCAACGTTCTGTTGCAATTCTGGCCACCCGGAAGGCATGGATGACGTCCCGTCGCCGCCCCTCGGAGACCGCACCGGCGGCGGCCAGCAGCTGCGGCCCCAGCCGCGCCGGGGCGTGCGCGGCCAGATGCGCCGCGTCCTCCGGCGTGCGGACCCGGACGAAGGCGCTCAGCAGTGCGTCCGCCTCGCGCTCGCGCCCGGCGTCACCCAGAGCGAGCACCGCGTCCGCGATCTGCTCGGCGGGCCGGGACACGCCCTGGCGCAGCAGCCGGTGGCAGTCGGCGCCCTGCCCGGCGGCGGCGAGCGCCGCGGCCGCCGCGGCCAGCCGGTCGGGCGGCAGCGAGGCCGCCTCCCACAGCAGGGTGGCCCAGTCGGCGCCCAGGCCCGCGCGGTGCAGTTCGCCCGCGAACAGCGGCAGCAGGGCGGCGGGTCCGGCGGCCGCCTCGCACAGCACGGCGTGCGCCTCGCCGGTCCGGCCCCGGGCGCGCAGCCGGACGAGCCGGACGACGGCTTCGCGCACGCTCCGGCGCCGTTCGCGGTCGTCCGCCCGCTCCTCCTGCTGCGGCTCGCTCTTTCCCCGGGCGTGCTCGGGGTGTCTGCGGGTGTGCCAACCGCCGCCGAACCGGGCGCCGGTGGGCGCGGCGGCGGCGACCGGCGGCAGTAAGGGCCCGCCGTCCTCCACCTCGGCCCCGCCGTCCTCCAGTCCGGCGAAACGGGCCCCGCGCGAGGTGCGCCGCGCGGCGGGCCGCGGCGCGGCTACCCGAGGTGCCGGGTCGGTTGCCGCAGGTCCGGCGGGGAGGTCGGGCACTCTGGGCGCGTCCGGCCCGCCGGGTTCACCGGGACCGCCCTCCCCCTCGGCCGACCCCCTGGGCCGCGCCACCGCCCGATCGCTGAACCAGCCCCGCGGGACCTCCGGGCCCAACGCGGTGATGCGGGCGCGCAGTTCCGCGCAGCGCGCTGTCGCCCGGGACAGGTCGTCCTGGATCCAGGCCAGTTCGTCCGGGGCGGCGCCCGGCAGGCGGTCGGCCGCGTACGCCTGCTCGCGGAGCATCAGGGCGAGCCGTTCGCGCAGCACTTCACGGCCGCCCGGGCGGGCGTCGTACGCGGCGGCGGCAGCGTTGTGCAGCGCCTTCGCCCGTACCGTCTCACGGGCCACCGCCTCCGGGCCGTGCGTCGGCGCGAGGTCCTGGAGCAGCGATTCGACCACGTCCCAGGGCGGGATCTCCCTGCCGTCGAGACAGGCCGCCATGCCGTCGGGGTCGCGCCGCCAGAAGACGCCGCACCAGCCGCCGTACCGGTCGAGCAGGGCCGCCATCCGGCCCATGTATTGCACGAACACCCCGATGTCCACCGGGAGTTGATTCGCCGTCATAGCACAATCCCCCAACCGCCGACTGAACCCCCACGGTCCGTGGGCATTCGATACCCGCCGCATTGCGCCCGTGTTACGCCGAGGTCTTCGCCGCGATACCGGCGTGTGGCCGCGCGACGAACGGGGTGGTGATGGAAGAAGTCGCGCGCCCCCCGACCGCGCCCAACGCGCGCTCCGCCGGTCACACCGCCGACGCCCGCCCCGGGTTGTCCGCGTGCGTCAGCGTCTCCCAGGCCACGAACAGGTCGTCCGTCCCCGACGGGCGCAGCCGCTCGGCGAGCTTCTCGGTCTCGGGGAGCTTCAGGTGCATCCGGTTGCGCAGGTGGTTGAGCGCGACCTCGACGTCCGGGCCCATCGTGCGCTCCACCTTGCCGCCGCACAGCCACGGCGGGGCCGCCTCGCCCAGCTGGTAGCGGGCGTGGAACTCCAGGGCGGCCCGCAGCCGCTCGGCCGTCGGCCCGTACAGGTCGACGCCCTGCTGCCAGGCGGTCTCCGCGATGTGCCCGGAGGCGGCCAGCGAGTAGCCGATGTGCATGAAGTTGCGGCAGGTCTCCTGGCCGAGCCCGTCGGCGTAGGTGCGCTGCCCGAACCAGTACGTGGCCAGCTTCTCCGGGGTGTCCATCGTGCCGCCGGGCGGCGGCTTGGGCAGCTTCCCGTCGGAGCCGAGGTAGAAGTACGCGGGGACCCGCGCCCGGTAGCGGCCCAGCGACTCGGTGAACAGTTCGCGGTCCTCCAGGAACACCGCGATCCCGATGGCCGCGTCGGTCATCGCCAGTTCCCAGTTCCCGTTGTAGTCGGGGACCTTGGCGGTCACGGCGGGCAGATAGGCCTTGCGCAGCATCCACTTGAAGCGCTGGACGTCCGCGGCGCCCCACTTCGGGTAGCCCGCGTGCACGATGTCGGCGGCGCGCGCCCAGGAGGAGCCCGCCCAGGCGGTCTGCAGGCCCGCGTTGCCCTCGGTGTGCTCCTTCATCACCTTCGACCAGCCGTCCATGATCTCGACGGCCTTGCGGGCGTGCGCCTCGTCGCCGTCGACGGACCAGAGCAGCGCCTGGGTGTACGCGGCGATCGCGTCCTCGCGCTCGGCCAGACACGAGGGCGGCCCGGCGTTCGGCGGACAGGGGACGACCTCGGCCGGGTGCGCGGTGTACGCGAGCGAGCCGTACCGGCTGGTCCGCATCTTCTCGTACGCCGAGCGCCAGGGCTCCCGCCCGGCCCGCACCCTCGCCCGTACGGTGTCCAGCTGGCTCCTGCCGATCACCACACCGGGGTGATGGAAGGCGGACACGGCGTCCTGGCCTGCCGCGGTGGCCGAGACGCGGGAGGCGGGGGCGCAGGCGGCGAGGGCGCCGAAAGCGACCAGGGTGGCGAGGGCGGCGGCGCGGCGGGGCCACTGCGGGGCGGGCTGCTTGAGCACGCTTCCACGGTGGGGCCGCCCACCGCGGGACGCAGGATCTGTTGGGCCGACCGGCCCCCCAGGGGCGCGGGGCTGTGACATGTGCGGCTCCGCCGCGTGGGCGCGAGCGGCCATGCGCGTCCGCAGCCGGACGAAGGGGTTACGGGACTAGACTCGCCCCATGGTCCGCACCCCTCTCACCCCCGAAGAGCGCGAGCGCGGCGAGCGGCTCGGCCGATTGCTGCGGGCGGCGCGCGAAGGGCGCAGCATGAGCGAGGTCGCCGCTGCCGCCGGGCTCTCCGCCGAGACTCTGCGCAAGATCGAGACCGGCCGCGCCCCGACCCCGGCGTTCTTCACCGTGGCCGCGCTCGCCTCCGTACTCGGACTCTCGCTCGACGAGGTCGCCGGGCACTGCACGCCGCTGGCGGCGTAAGGACTCCGCCGGTGGCGATTCGGCTGCGAACCGTGCGTGGCCGGTCGCGCCCGGGCGGCGGAGCCGCACATGTCGCAGCTCCGCGCCCCTGGGGGGCTCGACCAGCCGGGGTTGCGTCGGGCCGGCCACGCGCGGATCAGCCCGCCTCCGCCCCCTCCTGCGTCCACCCCGCCACCTGGAACCGCGGAGTGACATCGCGCCGGTGGACCTCCTCGCCGCAGGAGCGGCACATGATCGTGGGGTCCAGGTCCGCGCCGCAGGTGTGCCGCCACACCGTGGGCGGTACGTCCGCCAGGTGGCGGTCGCCCCAGCGCATCAGCATCAGCAGCACCGGGCGCAGCTCCTGCCCCGCCTCGGTGGCCCGGTACTCGTACCGGGCGGGCCGCTCGTTGTAGAGCACCTTCTCCAGGACGCCCGCGTCGACGAGCCGGCGCAGCCGGGCGGTGAGGATGTCGCGGGGGGCGCCCACGTTGCGGGCGATCGCGTCGAAGCGGTGCACGCCGAAGAAGACCTCGCGCAGCACGAGCAGCGCGTACTTCTCCCCCACGACCGCGAGCGCGTCGGCGATCGAGCAGGGGCGGGCGTTCTTCTGCGACGTCGTCATGGCTCCACGGTAAGCCCGGAACGGCAGTGCATTGGATTTTCCAACCCAGCGAGCTACAGTGAATCCAGTTTTCCAACCTACTCGCGGGTAGCGGCACGGGTAGGACCCGAGCAGGACCGAGCAGAGCCGAGGAGCACGCGATGCGCGACGCCGTGATCGTGGAAGCCGTCCGTACCCCGACAGGAAAGGGAAAGCCGGGCGGGGCGCTCTCCCGGACGCACCCCGTCGAACTGCTCGCCCACACCCTGCGCGCCCTCGTCGAGCGCAGCGGTGTCGACCCGGCGCTGGTCGACGACGTGATCGGCGGCACCGTCGACCAGGTCGGCGAGCAGGCGATGAACACCACCCGGTACGCCTGGCTCTCCGCCGGATTCCCGGACACCGTCCCCGCGACGACCGTGGACCGCCAGTGCGGCTCCTCGCAGCAGGCCGTCCACTTCGCCGCCCAGGGCGTGCTCTCGGGGGCGTACGACCTGGTCGTGGCCTGCGGGGTCGAGTCGATGAGCCGGGTGCCGATGTGGTCCAACGTGCCGGCCGGCAAGGACCCGTTCGGCCCGGGGGTGGCCGCCCGCTTCCCGGAGGGCCTCGTCCCTCAGGGCATCAGCGCCGAGCTGATCGCCGCGAAGTGGTCGATCGGGCGGGAGCGGATGGACGAGTTCGCCACCGCCTCGCACCAGAAGGCCGCCGCGGCCTGGGACGCCGGACTCTTCGACGCCGAGACCGCGCCGATCGCCGGGCTGACGCGGGACGAGTCCGTACGCCCCACGACGACCCCGGAGGTCCTCGCCGGGCTGAAGCCGTCCTTCGTCGACCCGCACTTCGCCGAGCGGTTCCCGCAGATCGACTGGTCGGTGACCGCGGGCAACAGCAGCCCCACCAACGACGGCGCCTCCGCCGTCCTGATCACCTCCAGCGAGACCGCGGCGAGGCTCGGGCTGCGTCCGCTCGCCCGGCTGCACAGTTTCGCGGTGACCGGCTCCGACCCCGTCCTGATGCTCACCGGAGTCATCCCCGCCACAGAAAAGGTGCTGCGCAAGGCGGGACTCGGCCTCTCCGACATCGACCTCTTCGAGGTCAACGAGGCCTTCGCGAGTGTGGTGCTCGCCTGGCAGCAGGAGACCGGCGCGGATCTCGCGAAGGTCAATGTGCAGGGCGGCGCGATCGCACTCGGTCACCCGCTGGGCGCCAGCGGCACCCGGCTGATGACCACGCTGGTGCACGCGATGCGCCGGCGCGGGGCGCGCTACGCCCTCCAGACCATGTGCGAGGCGGGAGGGCTCGCCAACGCCACGATTCTGGAAACCCTCTGATGTCCTCTCAGCCCGGGTCGCCCGTGCGGCCGCCTGCGTGACCACTCCACCCGACCGGTATAGTAATTGGAATGGTAGAGATCAAGACGGACACACAGATGGACGCGATGCGCGAGGCCGGGCGGGTGGTCGCGCGGGCGCTCGCCGCGGCGCGGGACGCGGCGGGCGTCGGCGTCAGCCTGCTGGACATCGACACGGCGGCCCATGAGGTGCTGCGCACGGCGGGCGCCTCCTCGCCGTTCCTCGGCTACCACCCGGACTTCGCCCCGGTGCCGTTCCCGGCCGTCGCCTGCGTGTCCGTCAACGACGCCATCGTGCACGGCATCCCGGACGGCTACCTGCTGCGCGACGGCGACCTCGTCAGCGTCGACTTCGGGGCGATCCTGGACGGCTGGGCCGGCGACTCGGCGATCAGCTTCACGGTGGGCCGGGCGCGGGCCGAGGACGTGCGGCTGATCTCGACGGCGTACGAGGCGCTGGAGGCGGGCATCGCCGCCGCGGTCGTGGGCAACCGCATCGGTGACATCGCGCACGCGATAGGCAAGGTGTGCCGGGGCGCCGGATACGGCATCCCGGAGGACTTCGGCGGCCATGGCATCGGCCGCCATATGCACGAGGACCCGGGGGTGCCCAACGAGGGCCGCCCGGGCCGGGGCATGGCGCTGCGGCACGGCATGGTCCTGGCGATCGAGCCGATGCTGATCGCGGACGGCACCGACGGGTACTACCCGGCCACGGACGGTTGGACCCTGCGCACGCTCACCGGTGTCCGCGCGGCGCACACCGAGCACACGGTCGCCGTGACGGAGAAGGGCCCGCGGATCCTCACTCAGCTCTAGAGAGTCGGCCGGTCGGCCGAGGGCGTCAACTTCCTTGCCGTGACCGGAAGTCGGCGCCCTCTTCGGGCCACCGGGAGGGGCCCGGAACGGCCGCACCCTGGCTGGTCCGTACCTGTCCCGGAAGGTGACGTTCTGCTGTCATGGTCCCGCCAACCCCCCACAGGAGAACCGGGCTGGCGACATGACCGAAGGGAGCGTCATGTTCAACGCACTGGCCATCGGCGGCGCGGCCGCCGTCCTTCTGGCCGCCCCGCTCAGCGCAACCGGCCACACCCCCGGCGGCTGGGGCACCCCGCCGCCCGACAAGATCGTGATCGACCTCGTGACCGTCAACGGCTCGGGGTGTCCGGCGGGTACGGCGGCCGTCGCGGTCTCACCCGACAACACCGCCTTCACTGTCACGTACAGCGCCTACCTGGCACAGGTCGGCAAGGGTGCCTCGCCGACCGACATGAGGAAGAACTGCCAGCTCGCGCTGAACGTCCACGTCCCGCAGGGCTTCACCTACGCGATCGCCTCGGCCGACTACCGCGGCTTCGCCCATCTGGAGAAGGGCGCCACGGCGCAGGAGCGGGCGAACTACTACTTCCAGGGCATGTCCCAGACGGTCTACGCCACGCACCCGTTCAAGGGGCCGTTCTCCGACGACTGGCAGACCAATGACACCACGGACGTCTCCGCCCTCGTCTACAAGCCCTGCGGCGAGGAGCGCTATCTGAACATCAACACCGAACTGCGGACCGGGGCCGGCACCTCCGACACGGTCAACACCACCAGCTTCATCAGCATGGACTCGACCGACGCCAGCATCAACACCATCTACCACTTCTCGTGGAAGGTGTGCCCGCCCAAGTAGCGCGCACGCGGGCCGCCCGGCGCAAGGCGGGCGGCCCGCACCCCGCCAGTTGTCGGCGATCAGTTGTCGGCGATGAACTGCTTGGCGAGATCGTCGCCGAGGGAGACCGCCGCACCGTGGCTCTCGATCGGCTTCGTCTGCGAGTTCTTGAAGAGGATGTACGTGACTCCGGACTCGGCGCCGCCGGTGGCCGGGTCGGGGTTTATCCCCAGCGCCTTGGCAGTGGCGTAGGACGCCTCACCGATGATCTCGGAGGGGCCGGTGTCGCCGACCACCGCGTACTCGACCTTGTTGTTGTAGATGACGGCGACCACACCACCGCCCTCTATCCCGGCCGAGGAGTAGTTCCAGATCGAGCTGGAGCTCGGCACGACGACATAGGGCAGCTTCTCGGCGCTCAGCGGTCTGCCGTTGGACTGATGGAAGGCGGTGTCGCCCTGGAACCACGGGTCGGTGCCGTGGTTGCAGGAGGCGGTGGCCTGGCCGTCGCAGTCGACGTCCAGGTCCGCCTTCCAGAACACGGCGCCGTTCTTTCCGCAGACCGGGACCGTCGCGGCGGTCTCGCTGTCGGTCCTGTACTTGCCGCTGGAGATCTGCGAACAGTTCGTCACCTTGGACAGGAGGTCGGCCGCACTGACCGAGCCCTCCTCGGTACGGGTCGGGGCGCTGGCGGCGCGGGCCGCGTCCTGGGCGGTGGCGGGGAGGGCCGCGGTGGCGAGCAGGGCGGCGCCGGATGCGACGACGAGGGCGAGCGTTCGAGTACGCACGTGGGGGACCCTTCTGTTAGGAAAGTTTCCTTACCTGACGCGAGCAATCTGGTCCGTTTGCATGAGCGCTTCAACCCCGGTCACATCAGATGAAACGCGACCCCCGCCCCCTGAGGGACGAGGGCCGCGCCCGCTTCACCCGCCCGGCGGATGGATTCTGACGGTGTGTCACCCAGCTGGGCGCACCACCATCGCCGAGCCGCCGCCGCGCCGGACCTTCTCGGCCGCCGCCACCCAGCGGCCGTCACTGAGCCGTTCCACCCCGGTCGCCGCGCCGATCACCGGGTTGAGCGAGAACGCCTGCCCCAGCGCCTCCAGTTGGGCCCGGAGCGGACCGTTGTAGAGCTCGGGCTCCAGTTCCGTCTTCGCCGCGTTGCGCTGGCTGGCGCGCGGGGCCGCGATGGAGTCGACCAGCGACAGGCCCCGGTCGAGGTGCCCGACGAGCGACTGGAGCACCGTGGTGATGATGGTCGCGCCGCCCGGCGAGCCGAGTGCGAGCACCGGCCTGCCGTGCCCGTCGAGGACGATCGTCGGCGACATGGAGGAGCGCGGCCGCTTGCCCGGGCCCGGCAGGTTCGGGTCGTGGACGGCCGGGCTCGCCGGGGCGAACGAGAAGTCCGTCAGCTCGTTGTTGAGCAGGAAGCCCCGGCCGGGGACGGTGATGCCGCTGCCGCCGGTCTGCTCGATGGTGAGCGTGTACGAGACGATGTCGCCCCACTTGTCGGCCACCGTCAGATGCGTGGTGTTCTCGCCCTCGTACGTGGTGGGCGAGGCCTGTCCTGAGGTGGCGCACGGCGCCGGGTGGCGGGGGTCGCCGGGCGCCAGCGGGCTGGTCAGCGCCTTGGTGTCGCTGATGAGGCAGGCCCGCGCGTCCGCGAACCTCTGCGAGAGCAGCCCCTTGGTCGGCACGTCCTCGAAGGCCGGGTCGCCCACCCAGCGGCCCCGGTCCGCGAAGGCCACCCGGGTCGCCTCGATGTAGCGGTGCAGATACTGGACCTCGGACGCCTTCGACAGGTCGGTGTGCTCAAGGATGTTGAGCGCCTCGCCGACCGTGGTGCCGCCCGAGGACGAGGGCGCCATGCCGTAGACCTTCAGGCCGCGGTAGTCCACCTTCGTCGGGGCCTGGCGCTTGACCGCGTACGACCGCAGGTCCTTCTCGGTGAGGTCGCCGGAGCGCGCGAGGCGGGTCGAGCCGGATGCGACGGGGGGTTTGCGGACGGTCCGTACGATGTCGCGTCCCAGGTCGCCGCGGTAGACGGCGTCAACGCCCTCGCGCGCCAACTGCCGGTAGGTGCGGGCAAGATCGGGGTTCTTCAGCTTCGATCCGACCACCGGCAGCTGTCCGCCGGGCAGGAAGAGCTTCGCGGTGTCCGGGAAGTCCGCGAACCGCGCCTGGTTGTCGGCGGTCTGCTGGCGGAAGGTGTCGTCGACGGTGAAGCCGTCGCGCGCGATCCGCTCGGCGGGCTCCAGGAGCCGGCTCAGCGGCTTGGAACCCCAGGCGTCGACGGCCGCGTCCCAGGTGGCCGGGGTGCCGGGGGTGCCGACGCTGAGCCCGCTGGTCACCGCGTCCGGGAAAGGGAGCGGCTTGCCGTTCTCCAGGAACAGGGACGAGGTGGCGGAGTGCGGCGCGGTCTCGCGGCCGTCGATGGTGTGCACGGTCCGGGACTTGGCGTCGTAGTAGACGAAGTATCCGCCGCCGCCGATGCCCGACGAGTACGGCTCGGTGACGCCGAGGGCGGCGGCCGTGGCGACGGCGGCGTCCACCGCGTTGCCGCCGTGCTTGAGGACGTCGATGCCGGCGGCGGTGGCGTCCACGTCGACGCTGGCGACGGCGCCCCCGTAGCCGATCGCCTCTGGCGTCTTGACGGGCGGTGGCGCGGTTCTCGGCGGGGTGGCCGCGACCGAGGTCGCCACGGCCGCGGCGACGGCGAGTAACGAGAGACTGCGGACGGCGGAGCGACGCATGGGTACCTCCTGGGTGCGAATGTCCGCGCAGCGTAACGCCGCACCCGCCGTCGCGTCAGGACCGTCTCGAACAGCGCGCCGGACTCCCGCTAACATGCCCGCCCATGAACGACGACGTGCGCAACATCGTGCTGGGAGTGGTCGCCGCGGGCATCAGCGCCGCCCTGGGCTGGCTCACCCGCACCTATCTCTGGAACCGAAGGCTCCGCCGCAAGCAGGCCTTCTTCGGTCTGCCGACCCACTCCGAGTGCCTGCTCGTCGTCAACCGGGACGCGGGGGCGGAGGGGGCGGTGCACCGGTTCGACGTGTTCGCGCTCCTCGAACTCGCCTCGCTCATCACGGACTGCGGGGCCCACGCCCGGATCGTCCAGCACGATCTGACACAGCAGGGCTTCGGGGAACGCACCGAGTTCTGTCTGGGCGGCCCGTACTCCAACCGCCGTATGGCGGCGCACCTCTCCGCGCTGCTGCCCGGAGTGACGATGAACGTGGACACCGAACCCGGCCCGGACCGGGGCTCGTTGACCATCGGCGGCGAGAAGTACCGGGTGGAGGGCGGGGTCACCGAGTACGTGATCCTCGCCCGGGTCACCGCGGGCCAGGGCCAGCGGCCGGTGTTCCTCTTCTGCGGCCAGCGCGCGATAACCAACCAGGCGGCCACCCGCTATCTCGTCCGCAACCAGGAGAAACTGGCCCGCAAGCACGGCAACGGCACCTTCTGCCTGCTCCTGAAGGTCGTCAACTCCCTTGCGTACGGCCCGGACGTGGTGGAGGTCGTCGCCGACGTCACCCGCGCGGCCCTGACCCCGGCCCCGACAGCCGGAGCGGCAGCGACTTCACCCCGTTGATGAAGTTGGAGACCAGCCTGCGCGGCGGCCCGGCGAGCGCAGGGCCGGGCAGCAGCCGCAGCGCCTCCTCGTGCAGGACGCGCAGCTGGAGCCGGGCGAAGTGGGCGCCGAGGCAGATGTGCGGGCCTTCCCCGAACGAGACGTGGGGGTTGGGCGTACGGTTCAGGTCCAGGCGCTGGGGGCGGGTGAAGACACGCTCGTCGTGGTTGGCCGAGGCGTGGAAGACCACCACCTTGTCGCCCGCGCGAATCCGCTGCCCGGCGAGCACGGTGTCCCGGGCGGCGGTGCGGCGGAAGGTGAGGACCGGCGGGTGCCACCGCAGCAGCTCCTCCACGGCCGCGCCCAGGGGCGCCTCGCCCTCGCGCAGCGCCCTCCACTGCTCCGGATGCTCGGCCAGCGTCAGGAAGCCGCCGGGCGCGGCACTGCGCACGGTGTCGTTGCCCGCCACGGTCAGCAGGAAGAAGAACATCTCCAGCTCGGCGTCGGCCAGTTCGGAGTGCGCCAGCGCGGTCATGATGTCGTCGGCGGGCTCGCGCCGCTTGTACGCGGCGAGCTCCTGGGCGTACCCGAACATCTCGCGCAGCATCGCGGGCGAGCGCGGGTTGACCGGCCGCCCGTCGGGGCCGAGCACCGGCGGCTCGTCCGGGTCCTGGTAGCCGATGACCCGCTCGGTCCATTCGAGGAGCAGCCCCCGGTCGCTGCCGGGCACCCCGAGCAGATCCGCGAGGTTGAGCAGCGCGTAGTCGTCGGTGACCTCGGTGACCAGGTCGAAGACCCCGTCCTCGGCGCCGTCGCGGGCCGCGCCGAGCAGGGTGCGCGCCCGGGCTCTTGTCGCCGCCGCGAACCGGTCGGTGCGGCGGGGTGTGAAGGCGCGGCTCACCACGCGCCGCAGCCTGCCGTGGTCGGGTCTGTCCTGGTTGAGCATCATGCGCCGGATGAACGGCAGGTCGTCGGGGTCGGGGTCGCGGATCTGGGTGGCGCCGAGCAGGGAGGAGTAGGTGACCGGGTCCTTCAGCACCCGTACGACGTCGGCGTGCCGGGTGACCGCCCAGAAGCCGGGTCCGGCGGGCCAGCCCAGTACCTCGTACTCCTCCTGCCAGGCCACCGGGTGCCGCTCGCGCAGCTCCCGGTAGTCGTCGTGGGGCGGCCCGGCGGCGTACCGGCGCGGGTCGAAGACGTCCGGCAGATCACTCATCGCACCAAGGTGACGGCAACCGGACGCCCGCGGCAAGGCCGCCCCGCCGGGCGGGCGCCCGACCGGTCAGAACCGGCAGCGCTCGGGAGCGAGACTGGTGTCGCTGCCCCGCAGGACGACCGTGACCGCACGGCTCTCCGCCGTCGCGTGGGCCGCGGTGCACACCAGCTGCTGCCGGGCCACGGCGGAGAAGTCGCGTACGGGGCGGGTCAGCGTGACCCGTACGGTGGTGTCGTCCACGTTGATCGCCACTCCGCCGTAGTAGTTGGGCACGTCGGAGGTCAGCCCCGCGTCCCGGTCGGCGTCCGTGGGGCCGTCGAGGAGCATCAGGACCGCCGCGCCCGGGGTCTCCTTCTTGTCGGTGGCCCGGATGACGGGCAGCACTCCGTCCGGGCCCTTGAGGTAGACAGCCGCGCCGCCATGGGCGGCGTCCGGTGCCGTCTTCACGGTCGCCGGGTCGCCCACCTCCACGACCTCGGAGGGCCGCACCCCGCATCCGGCCGGCGCCAGCACGGCGGGCAGCAGCAGCGCGATCGCGCCGGTCCTCGACCGCCTCATGACACCGGCTCCGCGACGGGCGGCCGCAGCGGCAGCTCGACGGTGAACACCGCGCCGCCCGCAGGGTGGTTGGCGGCCCGGACCGTGCCGCCGTGCAGCCGTACGTTCTCCTGGGTGATCGCGAGGCCGAGGCCGCTGCCCACCGAGCGGGTACGGGCGGCGTCGGCCTTGAAGAACCGGTCGAAGATGTGCGGCAGGACGGCCGGGGCGATCCCGGGTCCGCCGTCGTGGACCTCGGTCACCACCCGTACGCCCTCCGGCCGGTCCTCGACGCGCAGGGTCACCCGGACCGGCGCGGCGCCGTGCCGCAGTGCGTTGCCGACGAGGTTGGCGACGACCACGTCGAAGCGCCGGGGGTCGACATTCGCCCGTATCCCGGTGGGCAGTTCGGCCGTGACCTGCTCTTCCCAGCGCCGGCGCTGGAGCGTCTTGGCGATGGTCTCGGCCACGTCCACCTCGTCGAGGTTGAGCTCGGCGGCCTTGGCGTCGAAGCGGGAGATCTCCATCAGGTCGTCGACGAGCGTGGCGAGCTTGCCGGTCTCGGCGGAGACGAGCCGCACGGCGGCGGCCGTGTCGGGGTCGAGCCGGTCGGCGTCCTCGTCGAGCACCTCCGTGACAGCGAGCATCCCGGCGAGCGGGGTGCGCAGCTCGTGCGAGACGTCGGCGGCGAACCGGCGGGCCCTGGCCTCGGCCTTCTGGAGCTCCTCGACGGACCGCTCCAGCTCCTTGGCCGACTCGTTGAACGTCCAGGCCAGATCGGCCAGTTCGTCCGATCCCTTCACCTCGATGCGGGTGTCGAGGCGGCCCTTGCCCATGCTGCTGGCGGCCCGGCGCAGATCGCGCACCGGCCGCAGCACGCTGCGCGCGGCGAGCAGCGCGGGCACCAGGGCGATGGCGAGCGCGGGCAGCGCGCCGTCACGGGCGGCGCTGACCATCGCCTGGATGTTGTCGTCCTCGGCGCTGAGCGGCATCACCACGTACATCGTGATCCCGCTGGGCTGCCCCGGCTGCTGCCCTTCCACGCCGACCATCACCGGCATGCCCACGGTCAGCCAGGGCTGGCCGTCCTTCACCACCCGCTGGAAGGTGCCGTGCGGATTGGCGTGGGCGCGGCGGCGCAGGTCTTCGGTGAGGATGCCGGACGTGGTCTGGCTGACGTTGGAGGCGCGCAGCGTGCCGTACTCGGCGTACACGAACCAGGGGCGCGGCTTGCCCTGGCGGCCCACGGTGAGGCTGAGTTCGCGCAGCGAGGTGCGGCTCATCGGCAGCTTGACCGTCTGGGCGGCGATCTGGTCGCGCAGCTGGGCGACCGCCGTGTCCTGGGCCTGCTGGAGGATGGCCGAGCGGGCCTCCTGGTAGATGAGGGTGGCGGTGGTGCCCGCGGCGATCACGGCGACCAGGAGGAAGGCACCCACGAGGCGGGCCCGCAGACCGAGCCGCCCGGCCCGCTTGAGCGCGCGTATCACCGCAGCGGACCGAAGCGGTAGCCGAAGCCGCGGACGGTCTGGATGTAGCGGGGGCTGCCCGGCACGTCCTCAATCTTGTGGCGCAGCCGCCGTACGCACGCGTCCACCAGCCGCGCGTCGGCGTGGTAGCTGTGCTCCCACACCGACTCCAGGAGCTGCTGGCGGCTGAAGACCTGCTCCGGCGAGGCCGCGAGGTGCAGCAGCAGCTTCAGCTCGGAGGGGGCGAGCGGCAGCCGCTCGCCCGACTTGGCGGCGGTGAGGCCGGCCCGGTCGAGGGCGAGTTCGCCGTGGAACTCCAGTCCGGGCCGGCCGCCGGGGTCGGTGAGGCGTCGCAGCACGGCCCGGATGCGGGCCTCGATGACGTCGGTGCGGGCAGGTTTGACGATGTAGTCGTCGGCGCCCGCCTCAAGCCCGACCACCACGTCGAAGTCGTCGCCGCGGGCGGTGAGCATGATGATCGGCAGCTGGCTGGTCTCGCGGATGCGGGTGCAGACCTGGACGCCGTTGATGCCGGGCAGCATCAGGTCCAGGAGGACGAGTTCGGGCTGGAAGGTCTTGAGCGCCGCGAGCCCCGCCTCGCCCGTCTCGGCCGCGCGCACCTCGTGACCGCGTCGGCGCAGACCGAGCTCGACCCCTTCCCGTACGGAGGGGTCGTCCTCTATGAGCAGCACGCGTGGCATGAGCGTCAGTATCCCAGCAGTCTCAGGGGTCTCGGATGTCGCAGGGGTATCACTTGTCACAGAGGTCTCGGAGGATGTGCGGGCGGTCGCGGGGCCGGTCAGCGTTTCCGGCCGCCCCGCAGTTTTCCGATCACGTCGTTGATCCCGTCGAGCCGCAGCGGCCGCGCGAGGAGCGCGACCGTCACGAGCAGCACGGCCGCTCCGGCCCCGGTCGCCGCGAAGTCGCCGAGCCCCTCGGCCGCGCGGGCCGCCGCGTACCCGAGCAGCGCGGCGGGTACACAGCCGAGGAGCAGCCGGCCGTGGACGGCGAGCGTGGGCGAGCGCAGCAGCCCGGCGCCGCCGCCGAGCCTGCGGTCGAGGGTGTACGCGGTGACCGCCCACCCGGCGAACAGGGCGAGCGAGTACGCCCCGGCCATCCCGGTGACCGCCCAGCGCGCGGGCAGCAGCACATAGGCGAGGGCGGACAGGCCCGCGTTGCACCCGGCGATCACCAGGTTGAGGACGAACGGGGTACGGGTGTCGCTCATCGCGTAGAACCCGCGCGAGAGCACGTACTGCCCGGAGAAGGCGATGAGCCCGGGCGCGAACGCCATCAGCATCCCCGCCATCACCGCCACGTCGGCCGGGGACGTCCTGCCGTACCCGAAGGCCGCGCCCATCAGCCAGGGCGCCAGCGCGAGCAGCGCGCAGGCGGCCGGGACTATCATCGCGGCGCTGGTGCGCAGCCCGTGGGAGAGGTCGCGCCGCACCGCCGCCGGGTCCTCGTCGGCGGCGGCCCGGCTCATCCGGGGCATCAGCGCGGTGAGTATCGAGACGGTGACGATGCCGTGCGGCACCACCCAGAGCATGTACGCGTTGGTGTACGCGGTGTAGCCCGCGCCGCCGGCGACGCCCTGGTCGTGGGCGCGCTGCCCGGCGGTGGTGGAGAGCCGGGTCACCACCCAGTACGCGAGCTGGTTGGTCAGGACGAGGAGCATCAGCCAGCCCGCCGAGCGCAGCGGGCGGGTGATGCCGGTGCCGCGCCAGTCGAACCGCGGCCGCCAGCGGAACCGGGCCGCGCTCAGCGCGGGGACCAGGGCGAGCGCCTGGACGGCGATCCCGGCGGTGGTGCCCCAGCCCAGGATCTTGGTGTCGGTGGCGCTCAGGGTGGCGCCGGAGGTCCCGGCGGTCGCCAGATAGAGGCCGAACACCGCTATCACGACGAGGTTGTTGAGGACCGGCGTCCACATCATCGCGCCGAACCGGTCGCGCGCGTTGAGGACCTGTCCGAAGAGCGTGAACAGGCCGTAGAAGAGGATCTGCGGCAGGCAGTAGCGGGCGAAGGCGACCGTGAGGTCCCGCTGGGAGCCGGTGTAGTCGGTGTAGAAGTCGACGATCTGCGGTGCGGCGAACACCGCGAGGGCCGTCATGGCCACCAGGGCGGCGGTGCACGCGGTGAGCAGCCGGTCGGTGTAGGCGGCGCCGCCGTCGGTGTGCTCCTTGGCGGCGCGGACCAGCTCGGGTACGAAGACCGCGCTGAGCGTGCCGCCTATGAGCAGGGTGTAGAGGATGTTGGGGATGTTGTTGGCGACGGCGAAACCGTCGCCGACGAGCTGGACGCCGAGCGCGGCGGCCACGACCGCCGACCGCACGAAGCCGGTGGCCCGCGAGACGATCGACCCGGCGGCCATCACCGCGCCGCTGCGCGCCAGGGACGCCTTGGCCGCGTGGCGGGGCCCGGCGTGGACGGGGGCGGTCACCGGCGCGCCAGATAGGCCTGGAAGGCGCGGTAGAGCGCGTGGTTGGCGGTGCCGCTCATCGGTGTCTCCCACTCCCCCAGGGTCTCGACCACCTGCCCGCCGGTGCCGAGTTTCCAGCGCAGCAGACCGAACGGGCGATCTTGTGGATCAAGGGTGGAGGGTACCCCGCGCATGTCGTAGACGTCGGCGCCGAGCGCGTGGGCGTCGAGCATCATCTGCCACTGCAGGGCGTTGCTGGGGCGCACCTCGCGGCGGTGGTCGGCGGAGGCGCCGGTCTGGTACCAGACCCGCCGGCCGGCCGTGATCATGGTGTGGGCGGCCAGCACCTCGCCGCCGTGGACGGCGAGGTAGAGGCGCATCCGGCCCGGCTGCTCGGCGTTGAGCACCGCGTACTGGCGCTCGTAGTACGCCAGGGACCGGCCGAGCCGGAAGCCGTCGCGCTCCTCGGTGATCCGCAGCAGCCGGTAGAACTCGGGCAGGTCGGCCGCGCCCGCGGTGACGACCTCGACGCCCGCCTTCTTGGCGGTGCGCACATTGCGGCGCCACTCCTGGTTGAGCCCGGACCACAGCTGGTCGGGGGTCCGTCCGGCCAGCGGCACCTGGAAGACATGGCGCGGCTGGGCGTCGGCGTCGCCGTCGTCGCCGCCGCAGCGCCGCCAGCCGCGCGCCCGCAGCCGCTCGGCGACGGCCGAGCCGAGCGGGTCCACCTCGGTGGCGAGCACATCGCCGACCTTGCGGCCCGGCCCGGTCGCGGACTTCAGCAGGGCGGCGTCCCAGCGCCGGTAGGCGGGCGAGGGTCCGATGCGTACGGCGAAGGCGCCCGCCCGGCGCAGATGGCGCAGCAACGGCCCCAGCCAGCGGTCGATTTCGGGGTCGGCCCAGTCCGCGACCGGCCCCTCGGGGAGGTAGGCGAAGTATTTCCGGGTACCCGGGAATTGCCGGTAGAGCACGAGGGCCGCACCCTTCAATTCACCCGTGTCAAGGTGCCAGCCGACCCTTTCCGCAGACCATTGGTCCTTCACCTCGGCCCACGAGGGGAGCTGCAGGAAACTCACGCCGGTGTGGCCCGCCAGATAGGACCGGTACTCGGCGACGGAGAGACCGCGCACCCGCAGATCCTGGTCGCGGTCGCCGGTCACGAGCAGTGCGGACACGTGGGTGACCTCCAAGTACGCCCCGCGTTCGGTGCCGCGGGGATGCACAGGATGCTCACAGCGGTCCATGACGGGGCCGCGCGGCGCATGTGACCGGACGGTGACAGTTCCTCTGCGGTCCTCGTCACAAAGGAAATCCCGAGATTCCCCGCGCTTTCCGCAACCTAGAGTCGAGTTACCGACTCTCTCCTATGGAGAAGATTGCTACGGAGGTTTTCCAGTTGAGCCGCATACGCCGCCACACCCCGCTCCGCCGCCGCCCGGTCCGTAACGCCGCGATCGCCGGCACCGCGGTCCTCGCCGCAGCTCTCACCGCCTGCTCCGGCGGCTCGGGCGGCTCCGGCGACGGCAAGGGGGGCGCCGATCTCGCGGGCGCCAAGAAGGCCCAGATCTCGGTGAGCCTGACGGGGCAGCAGGCGAAGGCGGGCGAGCCGGTGAAGGTCACGCTGGCCTCCGGGAAGCTCCAGCAGGTCACGGTCACCGACGCCAAGGGCGGGAAGCTGGCGGGGAAGATAGCCGCCGACGGCAGGACCTGGACCTCGGACCGGGTGGCCGCACCCGGCAGTACGTACGCGATCGAGGCCAAGGACGACAAGGGCTCCACCGCCAAGGCCGGCTTCGCGACCGTCGCCGCCGACAAGGTGAACAAGCTGTCCCTCGCACCCGGCAAGGACACCACGGTCGGCGTCGCCCAGCCGCTGTCGATCGTCTTCGACCACCCGGTGAAGAACAAGGCGGCGGTGGAGAAGCAGCTCAAGGTGACCACCTCGGACAACACCGTGGGGGCCTGGGGCTGGATGGAGGACTACTCGGGCAAGTCCCGGGCCGACTGGCGGCCCAAGGACTACTGGAAGGCCGGGACGAAGGTCACCCTCGAAGCGGACCTCAACGGCGTCGACTCGGGCGGCGGCTGGTTCGTCAAGGACTACAAGACCGGCTTCACGGTCGGCAAGAACCAGGTCATCAAGGTCGACCTCGACAACCACCGCCTCAAGCTGTACCGCGACGGCGGCCTGGTCAAGGACATCCCGATGTCGGCGGGTACACCCGGCGGCCAGAAGGCCTCCTGGCGCGGCAAGGCCGTCCTGATGGCGAAGGAGGGCACGATCAACATGAACTCCGAGACGGTCGGCCTGGGCGACGCCTACAACAAGATGGTCGACTACTCGATGCGCCTGACCTGGTCCGGGATGTACGCGCACGCCGCGCCCTGGAACGCCGCGTACTTCGGCAACACCAACCACAGCTCCGGCTGCATCGGCATGAGCGACGCCAACGCCAAGGAGGTGTACGGCATGGTGCAGATCGGCGACCCGTTCGAGATCACCGGCGACGACGCCAAGGGCACCCAGGCGCTCAACAACGGCTACGGCGAGTGGAACCTCAGCTGGGAGCAGTGGCAGAAGAAGAGCGCCCTGACCAGCGCTTCTACCGCAGGCACCTCAAGCGCCGCTGGTGCCGCGAGCAACTGACAACTCGTCCAATAATCGTTACCCACGCGTAACTTACCGACCGGTTACTTCCGGTAAGGCTCCCGGTTAGCGTCAGTTTAGTTTGCAACGACGCAACGGGGAGCTACTCATGGGACATCCGCGCAAGGCCACCGCCGCAGCCGTCACGGCGGCGGCCCTCTTCGCCGGCGCCGCCTTCGGCCTCGCCCCATCGGCCCAGGCCGCGCCGGTGAAGGCCGCGCCGGTGGCGGCCGCCACCGGTGTCTCCTTCCATGACATCCCGGGGTCGGACGGGATCACCCTCAAGGGCAACGTCTTCACACCCGCGGGGGCCAGGGCCGGTGAGCGCTACCCGCTGGTCGTCTTCCCGGCCAGCTGGGCCTCGCCGCAGATCGAATACATCGCCCAGGCCCAGAAGCTCGCCGACGCGGGCTACACCGTGGTCAGTTACACCTCCCGGGGCTTCTGGCTCTCCGGCGGCGAGATCGAGGTCGCGAGCCCGAAGGACAGCGCCGACGTCTCGGCCGTCATCGACTGGGCACTGGCCCACACTCCCGCCGACCCGGACCGCATCGGCCTGGGCGGCGTCTCCTACGGCGCGGGCATCAGCCTCCTCGCCGCCGCGCACGACAAGCGCGTCAAGGCCGTCGTCGCGATGAGCGGCTGGGCCGACCTCATCCAGTCGATCTACAGCGGCCGCACCCAGCACCGCCAGGCCGCCGCGATGCTGGGCGTCACCGGTGCCCTCACCGGCCGCCCCGGGCCCGAACTCCAGCAGACCCTCAAGGACTTCCTCGGCTCGAACCTGGCCAAGGAACAGGACATGATCGAGTGGGGCCGCAAGCGCTCGCCGATCACCTATCTGGACGACATCAACCGCAACGGCGCCGCCATCATGCTGGGCAACGCCTGGGGCGACACGCTCTTCCCGCCCAACCAGTACGCCGACTTCTACACCAAGCTGACCGGCCCCAAGCGCCTGGAGTTCCGCCCCGGCGACCACGCCACCGCCGAGGCCACCGGCCTCCTCGGCCTGCCCAACGACGTCTGGACGGACGCCCACCGCTGGTTCGACCACTACCTCAAGGGCGACGCCAACGGCATCGACAAGGAGCAGCCGGTCCAGCTCAAGTCCCGCACCGACGGGTCCTACGAGGGCTATCCGAGCTGGCAGGCGGTCGGGGCGGCCAAGGAGAAGCTGCCGCTGGGCGGCTCGAAGCGGATCTTCGCCAACGTCGACTCGGGCGCCGACGGCGGCATCCTGTTCCTGTCGAACATCCTGGACCAGTTCACCAAGCTCCCGCCGATGGCCTCGATCCCGCTGCTGCCGCGCGCGTTCGCGGCGGTCTGGCAGTCGGAGCGGTACGACACGCCGCACCGCATCCGGGGCACGGCCGCGCTGCACACCACCGTCACTCCCACCAAGGAGAGCGGCACCCTCGTCGCATACCTGTACGACGTGGGCCCGCTCGGCCTCGGCAAGCTGGTCAGCAACGCCCCCTACACCTTCCACGGCCGAACGCCCGGCCGCCCGTTCGCCGTCGACCTGGAGCTGTTCTCCACGTCGTACGACGTACCGGCCGGCCACCGTCTGGCACTGGTGGTGGACACCGTCGACCCGCTCTACATCGAGCACAACCCGACCGGCGCGCAGCTGACCTTCTCCTCACCCGCGTCAGACCCGTCGTATCTGACGGTCCCTCTCCGCGAGGAGTGATCACCGGCTGCTGCCGGGTGGGCCTTGCCCCCTTGCTACTGCGCACCTGGCAGCAGCGTCCCTGGTTCGGCCGGGGCGACTTCCACGGCCTCCGTCTTGGGATTGCGCTTCTGTCTCCTGGCCATCCAGGTGGCGAACCAGGAGAGCAGCATGCACATCCCGATGTAGATCGGCGAGATCACCATCACCACGGGGATGAACGGCAAATCGTAGTCGAGATTCGAGGCGATGAGCTTCCCCGCGTGCAGGAACTCCTCATAGGTGATCAGATAGCCGAGCGAAGTGTCCTTCAGCGCGACCACCAGCTGGCTGATGATGGTCGGCAGCATCGCCCGGATCCCCTGGGGGACCAGCACGTACGTCATGACCTGCGTCTTGCGCATCCCGAGCGAGAATGCCGCCTCCTTCTGGCCGCGTTCCACGGAGTTGACGCCGGAGCGGAACACCTCGGCGAGCACCGAGCCGTTGTAGAGCGTCAGTCCGGCCACCAGCGCCGGCAACGGCTGCACCTTCAGCGCCACGAAGATGAAGAAGATCATGACCAGGACGGGCATGGCGCGGAAGAACTCGACCAGCAGGGTGGCGAGCCAGCGGACCGCCCGGTGGTCGGAGAGCCGCCCGGTCGCCAGGACCGCGCCGAGCACCAGCGAGAACAGTGCCGCGAACCCGAACGCCTTGAGCGTGTTGCCGAGCCCGCGCAGCAGCAGCCGCTGGATCCCCTTGTACTCGAAGGGCGTCCACTTGGTGGAGGTGAACTGGTCGGTGTCGAACAGGAGATAGAGGATCCAGCCGAGCAGGGCGAGGATCAGGGCCGTCGAGACGACCCCGTAAAGCAGGTGCCGCTGCCGGGTCTTCGGGCCGGGGATGTCGTAGAGGGCGGTGGCTTCTCTGGACAGCTGTGCGGTCATCGGGCGACTCCCCAGTACTTCTCCAGGAGGTTGAAGACGGCACTGATGGTGAGCGTGATGATCAGATAGCCGACGGCGATCCAGATGAACGTCCAGATGATGTCGTAGCCGAGCTCGCTGAGCGTCTTGTACGTGCCGAGCAGCTCGATGACGCTGAAGGCGCCCGCGATGGCGGAGTTCTTGGCGAGCGCGATGAGCGTGGAGCCGACCGGCGGGATGACCGAGCGGAAGGCCTGCGGCAGGACCACCCCGGAGAGCGTCTGGCCGAAGGTCATCCCCAGGCTCCGGGCCGCCTCGCCCTGGCCGGTGGGCACGGTGTTGATGCCCGAGCGCAGTGCCTCGCAGATGAACGCCGAGGTGTAGCAGCCGAGCGCGATCACCGCGAACAGCTTGAAGGGGAGCACCAGACCGAAACGCGGCAGCCCGAGCAGCACCGCGAAGAAGAGCAGCGTGAGCGGGGTGTTGCGGAGCACGTTGACCCAGACGGTGCCGAGCGCCCGGAACGAGCCGACCGGCGAGACCCGGAAGGAGGCCATCAGGAAGCCGAGCACGAGCGCCACGGCCGAGGCGTAGACGGTGAGCTCGACGGTGCCG
Organism: Streptomyces sp. NPDC031265; assembly: GCF_055570295.1. Lineage (NCBI taxonomy): Bacteria > Bacillati > Actinomycetota > Actinomycetes > Kitasatosporales > Streptomycetaceae > Streptomyces > Streptomyces sp. NPDC031265. Next base: position 200,108 of record NZ_JBVIHM010000003.1, on the reverse strand, counting down.
AGGAAGCCCTTGGCGTACAGCGAGAAGTTCTTGGTCAGTACGTCCATGCGGGGCCTCAGCTCGCCGGGTAGCGGTCGATGGGCGGGGCGGGCGCGGCCTTGCGTCCCGACAGGCCGAGCGTCGCGTTGTACGCCTTCTGCCAGTCGCCGTTCTTCTCGTGGGTCTCGATGGCGTTGTCGAGGGCGAAGCGCAGGGCGTTGTCGCTGCGCGGCACACCGACGCCGTACGGCTCCTTCGAGAAGGGCTTGCCGACCACCTTCAGCTCGTCGGGCACCTTGGCCGCGTACCCGCTGAGGATGGTGTCGTCGGTGGTGACGGCGGCGACCTGGAAGGTGAGCAGGTTGTCCACACAGACGGAGTACGTGTCGTACGCGACGAGGTCGGCCTTCGGGTAGTCCTTCTGGATGCGCTGGTACGGGGTGGAGCCCGCGGCCGAGCAGACGCGCTTGCCGCTGAGGTCCTGCGGCCCGTTGATGTCGTCCTCGTCGGTGCGCACGAGCAGGCCCTGGCCGGCCATGTAGTACGGCCCGGCGAAGCCGACGAGCTTCTTGCGGTTGTCGTTGATGGTGTAGGTGCCGACGTAGTAGTCGACCTGGCCGTTCTGAAGGGCGGTCTCGCGGTTGGCGGAGGCGATGGTCTTGAAGGCGATCGTCTTGGGGTCGAAGCCGATCGAGGCGGACATCATCTTGGCGATCTCGATGTCGAAGCCCGAGTAGACGCCGGTGGCCGGGTCCTTCTCACCCATGTACGGCTGGTCCTCCTTGGCGCCGACCACCAGGTGACCGCGGTTCTTCGCCCGCCGCCACACCGCGGAGTCCGGCAGCGAGAAGCCCGTCATGACCTGGTAGTGGGGCAGTTGGTCGGACTGGGGCCCCTTGACCGGCGGGCTGCCCGACTTGCCGCACCCGGCGGCGGCCAGGACCAGTGCAAGGGCGGCCAACGCGCGTCGCGTACGCCTCATGGTTGCGTCCACTCCCCGTTCAGTGCTTGAGGATCTTGGAGAGGAAGTCCTTGGCCCGGTCGCTGTGCGGGTTGGTGAAGAACTCGTCGGGGGTGCGGTCCTCGACGATCTTTCCGTCGGCCATGAAGACGACGCGGTTGGCGGCGGAGCGGGCGAAGCCCATCTCATGGGTGACGACGACCATCGTCATGCCGTCGCGCGCCAGCTGCTGCATGACTTCGAGCACCTCGTTGATCATCTCCGGGTCGAGCGCGGAGGTGGGCTCGTCGAAGAGCATGACCTTGGGGCTCATGGCGAGCGCGCGGGCGATGGCGACGCGCTGCTGCTGGCCGCCGGAGAGCTGCGCGGGCAGCTTGTCGGCCTGGGAGGCGAGCCCGACCCGGTCGAGGAGTTCGTGCGAGCGCTGGTCGGCCTCCTCCTTCTTGCGGCCCCGGACCTTGATCTGGGCGAGCGAGACATTGGCGAGGACGGTCCGATGGGCGAAGAGGTTGAAGGACTGGAAGACCATGCCGACTTCGGCGCGCAGCGCCGCGAGCCCCTTGCCCTCCTCGGGCAGTGGCCTGCCGTCGATGGAGATCGACCCCGACTCGATCGTCTCCAGGCGGTTCATCGTCCGGCAGAGCGTCGACTTGCCCGAGCCGGACGGGCCGATGACGACCACCACCTCGCCGCGTCCGACGGTGAGGTTGATGTCCTGGAGGACGTGCAACTTCCCGTAGTGCTTGTTGACGTCACGCAGCTCGATCAACGGATCGACGGCCATACACTGTCCTGCCCACTCATCGCGGTGTCGAGGTCAGCGCAAACTATCCAGCCCGGAAAGGGACTTCACCTCGACACGCACGAACAGGACATAAACCGTATTTTGGGTTACCGGTGAGTTGAGGCGCCGACGCGGGGGCTTCCGCGTGCGGAACGGCTCAGACCTCGGAGGCCTCCGCGTACACCTGCGAGAGCTCGGGCGTGCCGCTTTCCGCCCACTCGACCCCGGCGCCCACCACGTCGATCTCACGCCCCGAGGCGAGCCGCACCACCGGCTGCCCGCCCGGCCACACCTGCCAGGACGCGCCCTCGACCGTCCGTACGAGCACCGTCCCCAGATACAGACCCGCGTCGTTGCCCAGCCAGGGCAGCTCCTCCGGGTCGTCCCGCCAGTGCGGCGGCAGCTGGTCGAGCGCCGCCAACGACGCGGGACTGTCGTCGAGTTCGAGCCCCGCCTGCTGCGCCCTGACCCGGAGCAGCTCGCACTCCGCGAGGAGCTCGCCCACGCCCTCCGGATCGGTCTCCACCGCCTCGGCGAGCGCCGCCGTCCGCTGCGAGCCGTGCCGCTTGCGCCAGTTGTCCAGGATGTTCATGGCGGCAAGCGTCCCATTCGCACAGACCTGCGCACCACAGGGCACGCGGAGTGCGATTCTCAGATCTCCAGGTCGACGACGACCGGGGCGTGGTCGGAGGCGCCCTTGCCCTTGCGCTCCTCGCGGTCCACATAGCTGTCCTTGACGGCCTTGGCGAACGGCCCGTTGCCGTACACCAGGTCGATGCGCATGCCCCGGTTCTTGGGGAAGGACAGCTGGCGGTAGTCCCAGTACGTGTACGGCCGGTCGTACTTCAGGGGGCGGGGCACCACGTCGGACAGGCCCGCCTCGCGCAGCGCGGCGAGCGCGGCCCGCTCGGGCGGGGTGACATGGGTCTGACCCTCGAAGAACGCCACGTCGAAGACGTCCTCGTCGGTCGGGGCGACGTTGAAGTCACCGAGCACCGCGAACGGCCGCTCCCCCGCCGCGTCCTGGGCGACGGCCGCCTTCAGCGCCTCGAACCAGGCCAGCTTGTACGCGTAGTGACCGTGGCCGACCTCCCGGCCGTTCGGCACGTACACCGACCACAGGCGGACACCGCCGCAGGTCGCCGAGACCGCGCGGGGCTCCAGGGTGTCCTCGAAGCCGGGGTCGCCGGGCAGGCCGAGCACCACGTCGTCCAGGCCGACCCGGGAGACCAGCGCCACTCCGTTCCACCTCCCCGTCGCGTGGACCGCCGACTCGTAACCCAGCTCGCGGAGCTCGGCGGCGGGGAAGCCCTCCAGGGTGGTCTTGGTCTCCTGGATGCACAGCACATCCGTGCCGGTGCTCTCCAGCCAGGCCAGGAGACGGGGCAGCCGGGCGGTGATCGAGTTGACGTTCCAGGTCGCGATGCGCATGTCCGACAGCCTAACGGCGGGGTCTGACAGTCACCGCTGTCACAGGTCAGTCGAGTCCCCGGGGCTCAGCCGGGCGTGGTCGGCCCCGCCCAGATTGCCGAGGTGGGTGTCGTAGATCGGCCGGGCGAGGTCGGTCAGGAGCGCGTCGTGGATGTCGATGGCGCGGCGCGGCCCGACCTCCCGTACGTACTCGATCACCTCGGAGATCTTGCTCCAGGGCGCCTGCACCGGCAGCATCAGCGTGTCCACCGGGTGGTCCGGGACGGTGAGCGCGTCGCCGGGGTGGAAGAGCGAACCGTCCACCAGAAAGCCGATGTTGGTGATCCTCGGGAGGTCCGGGTGGATCACCGCGTGCAGCTCGCCGTGGACCTGGACGTCGAACCCGGCCGCGCTGAGGGCGTCGCCGTGCCCGACGGTGTGGACGCGGCCGGGGAAGGCCGCCGAGATCTTCTCCGCGACGCTGCGCAGGGTCCAGATCTCGGCCGCCGGGTTGGCCTCCAGAGCGGTCCGCAGCCGGTCCTCGGCGAAGTGGTCCGGGTGCTCGTGGGTGACGAGGACGGCGTCCGCGCCGAGCGCGGCGTCCGCCTCGCTGAAGGCGCCGGGGTCGATGACCAGCGTCCGGCCGTCCTTCTCCAGCCGGACGCACGCGTGGGTCTTCTTGGTCAGTTTCAGGCTCATGCCCCCATCCTGCTACGGCGGACGCCGTGTCGCCCGGACGGCTCAGGGCTGCGGGGTGGTCTCCTCGCGGATGACCACGGCGGCCGCCCGGAAGGCCGCGCTCGCTGCCGGGAGGCCGCAGTACACGGACGTCTGGAGCAGCACTTCCTTGATCTCGTCGGGGGTGAGCCCGGCCCGCAGTGCGGCGCGGGTGTGGGCCGCGACCTCGTCGAGGTGGCCGCCCGCCACCAGCGCGGCGAGCGCGACGACCGCCCGGGTGCGCCGGTCGAGCCCGTCGCGGGCCCACACCTCGCCCCAGGCGTAGCGGGTGGCGAGCTCCTGGAAGTCGCCGGTGAAGCCGTCGGCGTCGGCGGTCTCGGCGTCCACGCGCGCGTCCCCGAGGACCTCGCGCCGCAGCTTCATGCCCCGCTCGTACGGGTCGGGCCGCGCGGGGCCCTCGGGCGCCGGGGACGGTACGGGCTCGGCGGCCATGGGGACGGGGACGTGCAGGGTCTGCGGCGACTGCGGCGCGGCGGCGACCGGCGGCGCGGCCGGGACCGGGGCCGGGGCCGGGGCCGGGGCCGGGGCCGGGGCCGGGATCGCCGGGAGCGTCTCGTGCCAGGCCGTCGAGAAGTGGTGGACGAGCAGATCGGTGACGGCGGCGGGCTGCTCCACCGGCGCCAGGTGCGCGGCGCCGGGCACCACCGCGAGCCGGGCGTCGGGCACCCCGGCGACCAGGGTGCGCGCGTCGCCGGGCCCGGTCACCCGGTCCTCGGCGCCGGCCAGCACCAGCGTGGGGACGCCGATACGGGCGAGGTCGGCGCGGATGTCGAAGGCGGCCAGCGCCTCGCAGGCGGCGATGTAGCAGCCGGGGTCGGTGGTGCGGACCATCTGGACGGCCCACTCCACGATGGCGGGCTGGGCCGCCGCGTACGCGGGCGTGAACCAGCGCTCGGGCACGCCGCGGGCGATCGGGTCCATGCCGTTGCTGCGCACCACCACGCCCCGCTGGCGGAACTCGTCGGCGGTGCCGAACCGGGCCGAGGCGGCGATCAGCGCCAGCGAGGCGAGCCGCTGCGGATGGCGCAGGGCCAGGTCCGCGCCGACGGCCGCGCCGATCGCGCTGCCCGCGTAGCCGAAGCGCTGTACGCCCAGCTCGTCGAGGGTGGCGATCAGCCGGTCGGCGAGCTCGGCGACCGAGACCGCCGGGAGGGCCGGGGCACCGCCGTGGCCGGGCAGGTCGAAGCGGACGATCCGCCAGCTCCCGGCGAGTTCGGGTATCTGGCGGTCCCACATGTGCCAGGTGGTGCCGAGCGAGGGGCCGAGCACCAGTACCGGCGCGTCGTCGGGGCCGTCGATCCGGTACTGCAGGGTCGGGGCCTTCACCGGCTCGGCCGTCTGGGTCACAGGCGTCTCAGTCACGTCGCTCACTCGCTCCAGACTAGTGAGCGGACCGGCATGCTCCGGTCACGGGGTCGCGACAGGCCCCTTTCCGGTCGCGCCACCGCCCTACGGCGTCGCCGTGGAGACCACGAAGACGGCCGGGTTGTCCGGGTCGCTCTCGTCCACCGTGATGTCCTGCGTGGGCAGCGGGTCCTTCTGGGCGTGCCGGGTGCCCGCCCAGTCGTGGCCCGACGGGAACGACCAGCCGACCTTCTTCGCGTCGGACGCGCCGATCGCCACCGAACCCGGCCGTAGCGCCGCCGTACCGGTGCCGGAGTCCTTCAGGAACTCGGCGAGACCGGCCGCGGTGGTCCTGAACTGCACGTACAGCTTGCTGACCGCCCAGCTGTTGGTCTCGTAGTACTTGACGTCCGCGGCGGACGACGGGACCGGTACGTCGTAGATGCGGCGCTGGGTCTTGGACGGCCAGTCGTTCTGCAGCCCGGTCGCCGAGGCCTCGCTCTCCTTGTCGCGCCCGCTGTCGCGGCTCTGCCCGGCGGAGATGGCCAGATACCCGGCCGGGACCCCGATGAGCAGCACGATGATGACCGCGGTGAGCCAGCGGCGGCGGATCATGTGACGGCGGTCCTCCGGGGCCGGGGGCTGGTCCGGGGGCGGGGACTGGCGCGGCACGGCGGGCCGGTCTGCGGGGGTCATCACGGCGATCCCTGGGTGGTGCGGGTGGAGCCCGACTTGCGTACGGCCTCGGCGACCTGGGCGTACCGCTCGTAGCGCTCGACGCGGCGGCGGTTGGCGCGGCGGAAGCGGCGGGCGACGAGGCGGGCCAGATCGGCGGCGCCGACCATGCCGGCCTCGGGACCCAGCTGCGCCTTGGCGATGCGGGCCTCGGGACGGTAGCCGCGGCCGGTCAGATGGCGCCGGAACGCGTCCCTGGCCGGGCCGATCAGCAGGTCGTCGGCCGCGCTCACACCGCCGCCGACGACGAAGCAGGACGGGTCGAGGGCGGCCGCCAGGTTGGCGATGCCGACGCCGAGCCACTGGCCGATGTCCTGGAGGAGCTCGACGCACATGGCGTCGCCCTCGCGCGCGAGCTCGGTGATCAGCGGCCCGGTGATGTCCGGGATGTTGCCCTTGACCCGCTCCAGGATGTTGTACGCGACCGGGGAGTCGGCGACCGCGAGCTCGCGGGCCTCGCGGACCAGGGCGTTGCCCGAGCTGTACTGCTCCCAGCAGCCGCGGTTGCCGCACGGGCAGCGGTGGCCGCCGGGCACGACCTGCATATGGCCGAACTCGCCGGCCACGCCGAACTTGCCGCGCTTGACCCGGCCGTCCTCCAGGATGGCGCCGCCGATGCCGGTGCCGAGCGTGATCATGACGAGGTGGTCCTCGCCGCGGCCCGCGCCGAACCGCCACTCGGCCCAGGCGGCCGTGTTGGCGTCGTTGTCGACCATGACCGGGACGGCGAGCCGGGACTGCAGGGCGTCCCGCAGCGGCTCGTTGCGCCAGGCGAGGTGCGGGGCGAAGAGGATGGTGCTGCGGTCGGCGTCGACCCAGCCGGCCGCGCCGATGCCGACGGCGTGCACGTCGTGGCGGTCCGAGAGGTCCAGGACCAGCTCGGTGATGGTGTCCTCGACGACCTTGGGGCTCTTGGACTTGTCCGGCGTCTCGGCGCGGATCTTCTCCAGGATGTTGCCGTCGGCGTCGACGACGCCCGCCATCACCTTGGTGCCGCCGATGTCGATGCCGACGGTGGGGACACGGGGTGCGGTCAGGTGCGAGCGGCGCTCGCGGGTGCCGACGGTGCGCAGGACGGTGGCCCGGGCGGAGCCTCGGTAGGTGTTCATCGGGCCGCACCCCTTCGCGGAGGGAGAGGGGTGTCCTGGAGTGCTCGCACGACTGGTGTCGTCCCTGGAGGTCTCGGGGGGCCGGGGTGACCGGCGGCGGACGGCGCCCGCCGTGCCCGATTCTGCCACCCCGGCCGGGACCCGACCTCGTGTGCCCTTGCCGCCCCCGCGGCCCCGGCCGTTACTCGGCGGTGTCGGCGGCCCGGCCGCCGAGGTGCGGCTCCGGGGCCCGCCGGAGCTCGTGGCTGAGCTCCTCCAGCTCGCTGCCGCCCGCCATCTGGCGGGTGAGCTCGTCCAGGGTGATCTGGGTGCGCAGATGGCTGCCGGTCATCATGCCGCGCTTGAGCAGGACGAAGCGGTCGCCGACCAGATAGGCGTGGTGCGGGTTGTGCGTGATCAGGACCACGCCGAGGCCCGCGTCCCGGGCGGCCGCCACGTACTTGAGCACGACGCCGGACTGCTTGACGCCGAGCGCCGCCGTGGGCTCGTCCAGGACCAGGACCTTGGCGCCGAAGTAGACGGCACGCGCGATCGCCACGCACTGGCGCTCGCCGCCGGACAGGGTGCCGATGGGCTGGTCCACGTCGCGGAGATCGATGCCCATGCGCAGCAGCTCCGCGCGGGTGGTGCGGCGCATCAGATCGACGTCGAGGCGCTTGAAGGGGCCCGCGCCCCTGGTCGGCTCGGAGCCGAGGAAGAAGTTGCGCCACACCGGCATCAGCGGGACGACCGCGAGGTCCTGGTAGACGGTGGCGATGCCCCGGTCGAGCGCCTCGCGCGGGTTGCTGAGCGAGACGTCCTCGCCCTCGATGCGGAAGGCGCCCGAGTCGTGCCGGTGCAGCCCCGCGATGATCTTGATGAGGGTGGACTTGCCGGCGCCGTTGTCACCGAGCACACAGGTGATCTCGCCGCCGTGGACCTCCAGGGAGACGCCTTCGAGGGCGCGGATGTTGCCGTAGTACTTACTGACGTCGTCGAGCTCCACGAGGGCGCTCTCGGTGCTCTCGGCCAGGGTCGTGTCCGTCATGCCGTCGCCTCCGCCCGCTTGCGCACCCATGCGTTGAGCAGGGTGGCCAGAAGGAGCATCGCTCCCAGGAAGAACTTGAACCAGTCCGGGTTCCACTCGGCGTAGACGATGCCCTTGCTGGTCATGCCGAAGATGAACGCGCCGACCGCGGAGCCGATCGCGGAGCCGTAGCCGCCGGTGATCAGACAGCCGCCGATGACGGCCGCGATGATGTAGATCAGCTCGTTGCCGACGCCCTCGCCGGACTGGACCACGTCGAACGAGAAGAGCAGGTGCTGGCCGGAGATCCAGGCGGCGAAGCCCACGCCCATGTACAGGCCGATCTTGGTCTTGTAGACCGGCACGCCGACCGCGCGGGCCGCGTCGGCCTCGCCGCCGACCGCGAAGATCCAGTTGCCGAAGCGGGTGCGCAGCAGGATCCAGGTGGCGAGCGCGATCAGGCCGAACCACCACAGGATGGTGACCTTGAGGTCGACCGGGCCGATGGTCAGCTGGGAGGCGAACACCTTCTTCGCGGAGGCGAAGCCCTCCATGTCGGCGATGGACTTCGTGGAGACCGTGCCGCTGATCAGCTTGGTGAAGCCGAGGTTGAGCCCGGTCAGCATGAGGAAGGTGCCGAGCGTGATGATGAAGCTGGGCAGTTTGGTACGGGTCAGCATGAAGCCGTTGAAGGCGCCGAGCGCGAGCGTGGTCAGCAGCGAGACGCCGACGCCCACCCAGACGTTCGCCGTCATCTGGTAGCTGAACATCGACGAGACGAGCGCCGACGTCGTCACCAGCACACCGGCCGACAGGTCGAACTCGCCGCCGATCATCAGCAGCGCCACCGGCACCGCCATGATGCCGATGGTCGACGCCGCGTACAGGACCGTCGAGAGGCTGGAGGCCCGCAGGAAGCTGTCCGCGACGACGGAGAAGAAGACGAAGACGGCGATGGCGCCGACGACCGAGCCGAGCTCCGGGCGGCCGAGCAGCTTGCGCAGCACCGAACGGTGGATCAGCCGCTCGTCCTTCGCGGACGCCGGCGCTGGTGCGGTGGCGGTCATCGGGTCCCCCGCTTCGTGTATTCCTCCAGCTCGGCGGCCGCGTCCTTCGTGATGATCTGGGGTCCGGTCAGCACCGGCAGCCCACCGCCGAGCACATCGCCGTTGTACTTGTAGAGCCAGAGCAGGTCCACGGCCTCGTACCCCTGGAGGTAGGGCTGCTGGTCGACGGCGAAGCCGAGGGTGCCGTCCTTGAGTTCGGCGGCGACCTTGGCGTTCAGGTCGAAGGTGTCGACCTCGGCGGAGCTGCCCGCGGAGTCCTTGGCCTTGACGGCGGTGTCCGCGAACGGCGCGCCGAGGGTGACCACGGCGTCGATGGACTTGTCCGCCTGGAGCTTCGCCTCGATGGAGGACTGGACGTCGGGCATGTTGGTGCCCGTGACGTAGAGGTTCTGCAGGTCGCCCTTGAAGGCCTTCTTGGTGCCCGCGCAGCGCTGCTCGTGGCCGACGTTGCCCTGCTCGTGCAGGACGCAGAGCGCCTTCTTCCTGCCGCGCTTGTTGAGCTCCTCGCCGACGGCCTCGCCCGCGATGGTCTCGTCCTGCCCGATGTGGGTGAGCGCGCCGAAGTCCTTGGACTTCTCGGAGCCGGAGTTCACCGTGATCACCGGGATGCCGGCCTTGGTGGCCTTGGCGACGACGTCCTTCATCGCGTCCGGCTTCGCGAGGGTGACGACGATGCCGTCGACCTTCTGGTCGATGGCCGCCTGCACGAACTGCGCCTGCTGCTGGCCCTGGTCGCTGTGCGAGTACAGGAAGTCGATGTTGTCCTTGACGGCGGCCTGCTTGGCGCCGCTCTGGACGATGTCCCAGAAGGTGTCGCCGTCGCCAGAGTGGGTGATCATGGCGATCTTCCAGCGGGGGGTGTTCACCGCCGCCCTGCCCTGCGCCGAGGCGGCCTTGCGCGCGTCCTCGGCGCGCTTGCCCCCGGTACTGCTGCATCCCACCAGGGAAGCTCCGAGCACCGCCGCCAGCACCGCGCCGATCGCGCGTACCCCTGTCCGAACCCTTGCCACGACGCCGTGCTCCTCTTGCTGTACTCCCAGGTGCGTCCGGGACTGGTGCGGACCTGCCCCGGCCGCCCAAGTATGGGTCACGTGAGGTCGGCGGCGGATCATCGGGTACCGCGAGCGGTGTACTGCTCCAGCGCCGGCACGTCCTTCTCGGTGACGATCGCGGGGCCGGTGAGGACCGGCCTGCCGCCGCCGACGACATTGCCGTTGGTCTTTCGGAGCCACAGCTCGTCGACCGCCAGATACCCCTGGAGATAGGGCTGCTGATCGACCGCGAAGCCGATCTCCTTGCCCTTGAACTGCTTGATCACGGCCGCGTTGAGATCGAAGGTGTCGACCTCGGCGGAGCTCTTCGCGTCGGCCTTGGCCTTGACCGCCGCGGCCGCCATCGGCGCGCCGAGCGTGACCACCGCGTCGATGTCCTTGCCGGCCTGGAGTTTCGCCTCGATGGAGGACGTGGCGGCGGGCGTGTTGGTCCCGTCGACGTTCAGGTTCTCGACCGAGCCCTTGAAGGTCTTCTTCACCCCGGCGCAGCGCTCTTCCAGCGATACGTTGCCCTGCTCGTGGATCACGCAGACGGCCTTCTTCTTGCCGCCCGCGTTCAGCTGCTCGCCGACCGCCTCGCCGGCGACGCCCTCGTCCTGTCCGATGTGGCCGATCGCGCCGAGCTGTCTGGAGTACTGGGCGCCGGAGTTGATGGTGACGACCGGGATGCCCGCCGCGACGGCCTTCTTGACGACGTCCTGGACCGCCTCGGGCTTGGCCAGGGTGACCACGATCCCGTCGACCTTCTGGTCGATGGCCGCCTGGACCAGCTGCGACTGCTGCTGGCCCTCCTTGTTGGCCGAATAGAGGAAGTTGACGTTGTCCTTGGCGGCGGCCTGTTTCGCGCCGCTCTGGACAATGTCCCAGAAGGTGTCGCCCTCGCCCGAATGGGTGATCATCGCGATCTTCATCCGGGGTGTGGAGACGCCCTTGCCGCCCGAGGCGCCGTCGTCGGCCTTGTCCTGCGAGCTCTTGCCGCCCGAGCTGCTGCATCCGGCGACCGCGAGTGCGAGCGCGGCGACGACCGCTGTCGCCGTGGCTGCCGTGCGGGGTATGCGCATGGGGTCCGCCTTCCGTCCCGGCCGCGCTGCGCGGCAGGTGAGTTTCCGCTCCGGTGGGATGGCTTGCTTTTCCGGCTGGGGGTCCGGGGGGTATCCCCCGGGAGATAGCAGTAGCGGCGGGCGTGCGCACCCGTCAATACTTTGTCCGAACATTCTTACGCGGTGTACGAGCGGGGTGTACGAGCGCGGTGCACGAGCCGCACGCTCACGGCCGTACGAGCAACTGGAACTCGAAGGCGTACCGCGACGCCCGGTAGATGTGCGTGCCGAACTCCACGGCCCGCCCGGTGTCGTCGAACGTGGTGCGCTGCATGGTCAGCAGCGGCGCGCCCTCGGCCTCGGCGAGGAGCTCGGCCTCGGCGGCGGTGGCGGCCCGCGCCCCCACCGACTGCCGGGCGCTGTGCAGCGTGATCCCCGCGCCGCGCATCAGCCGGTACAGGCCGGTGGCCTCCAGATGCGCGGTGTCGAGCGCGAGCAGCCCGGGCGGCAGGTAGTTGCGCAGCTCGGCCATCGGCTCGCCGTGGGCGTACCGCAGCCGCTCCACCAGATGGACGTCGCCGCCCTCGGGCACGCCGAGCGCCGCCGCCACTTCCGCGGTGGCCGGTTCCACGGTGTTGCGCAGCACCTTGGTGGCGGGTTTCTGCCCGGCCGCCTCCAAGTCGTCGTAGAGACTGCTCAGCTCCAGCGGGCGCTTGACCTGGCTGTGCACCACCTGGGTGCCGACGCCCCTGCGGCGCACCAGGAGGCCCTTGTCGACCAGGGCCTGGATGGCCTGGCGGACGGTGGGGCGGGACAGGCCGAGGCGGCCCGCGAGGTCGATCTCGTTGCCGAGGAGGCTGCCGGGCGTGAGGGTGCCCCGCTCGATGGCTGCCTCCAGCTGCTGGGACAGCTGGAAGTAGAGCGGGACCGGGCTGGTGCGGTCCACGCTGAGCTGGAGCGGCACGGCGGGATCCGGCACGGTTCTGGGCTGCTTGGACACGGGGTGAGCGTAGTGCTCGGGCCATGTTGACGGGAAGTCGTGAAGTCTGATTGTCAGGACAAACTCTTGACAGGAGGTCCGGGCACCGTCACCTTTTGGCCATGCGTATCGGACTCATCGGAACGGGACGTATCGGCTCTTTCCACGCGGAAGTGCTGGCCCGCCATCCCTCGGTCACCGAACTCGTCGTCGCCGACGCCGACCCCGCGCGGGCCGCCCGGGCAGCCGCGCGGACCGGGGCCACGGCCGCCACGGTCGACGAGCTCTTCGCGGCCGGCCCGGACGCGGTGGTGATCGCCTCGGCGACCGCCGCGCACGCCGGCCTGATCGCCCGCTCGGCCCGCAGCGGGCTCCCCGTCTTCTGCGAGAAGCCGATCGCCCTCGACCTGGCCGGAACGCTGGCGGCCATCGACGAGGTCGAGAGCGCGGGAACGGTCCTCCAGATCGGGTTCATGCGGCGCTTCGACGCCGGGTACGCGGCGGCCCGCGAGCGCGTACACGGCGGCGGGCTCGGGCGGCTGCACACCGTACGGGCGATCACCTCGGACCCGGCGCCGCCGCCCGCCGCGTATCTGCCGCTCTCCGGCGGCCTCTACCGGGACTGTCTGGTCCATGACTTCGACAGTCTGCGGTGGGTGACCGGCCGTGAGGTCACCGAGGTCTACGCGACCGGCTCGGACGCCGGGCCCGCGATGTTCCGCGAGGCCGGGGACGTCGCCACGGCCGCGGCCCTGCTCACCCTCGACGACGGCACCCTCGCCACGGCGACGGCGACCCGGTGCAACGGCGCCGGGTACGACGTACGGATGGAACTGGCCGGGGACCGCGACCAGCTGGCCGTGGGGCTCGGCGAGCGCACGCCGATGACCTCGGCCGAGCCGGGGGCACCCGCGCCCGCCGCGAAGCCCTGGCCCGGCTTCCTGGAGCGGTTCGGCCCCGCCTACCGGGCCGAGCTCGACGCCTTCGTACGGGTCGTTCGGGGCGAGCTGGCGAACCCCTGCGACGGCCGGGAGGCGCTGCACGCGCTGCGCGTCGCGGAGGCGTGCGAGCGCTCGCGGCACGAGCGCCGCCCGGTCGCCGTCGCGGAGTTCACCGGCTGACGCGGTACGAGCCGGCGTTCACCAGCTGACCGGCAGGCACTCCGGGCCGCGCACCAGCAGCCCCGAACGCCAGGTCAGCGCCGCGGGATGGATGTCGAGCGCCAGGTTGGGGCACCGCTCCAGGAGCGAGCGGATGGCGATCCGCGCCTCCAGACGGGCCAGCGGCGCGCCCAGGCAGTAGTGGATGCCGTGACCGAAGGCCACATGGCCGCGGGCGTCGCGCCGGATGTCGAAGCGGGACGGCTCGGCGTACTTGGCCGGGTCGCGGTTGGCGTCGGACATGGCGACCAGCACGAGCCGGCCGCCGCCGGGGATCACCGTGCCGCCGATGTCGACCGGCTCGGTGGTGAAGCGGTACGTCGGGGTCTCCACCGGGCCGTCGTACCGCAGCACCTCCTCGATCGCCCCGTCGATCAGTCCGTCGAAGTCGGCGCGCAGCGCGGCCAGTTGCTCGGGGTGGCTGAGCAGCGCGAGGACGCCGTTGGAGATCAGGTTGACGGTCGTCTCGTGGCCCGCGACCAGGAGCAGCCAGGCCATGCCGAGCAGTTCGGGGCCGGAGAGCCGGTCGCCGTCCTCGTCGGCCGTGCTGATCAGCGCGCTCATCAGGTCGTCGCCGGGCTGCTCGCGCTTGTTCTCCAGGAGCGCGGTCAGATACTCCTTCATGGCCCCGGCCGCGGCCATCCGGTCCGCGAGGGCGGGCGCGGAGACCGCGGTGTTGGACCACTGGCGGAAGCTGTCCTGGTCGAAGTCCGGCACCCCGAGCAGATCCCCGATGACGGTGATCGGCAGCGGGAAGGAGAGCGCCTCGACGAGGTCCGCCCTGCGGTCCGGCCGCTTCAGCATGGCGTCAAGCAGCGCGTCGGTCGTCTCCTGGACGCGCGGGGCCAGGAGATCGACCCTGCGCGGGGTGAACTCCCTGGTCACCAGCTTGCGCAGCCGGGTGTGGGAGGGGGCGTCGGAGCTGAGCATGGTGGTGCTGGCGGCGATGTGCTTCACCCCGAGGTCGGGGGCGGCGTTGCGCCACTCCTTGGAGAGGCGCGGGTCGGCGAGCGCGGCGCGGCCCGCCTCGTAGCCGACGACGAGCCAGGCGTCGGCGCCCTCGGGCATCCGGACGCGGTGCACGGGGCCACGCTCGCGCAGCCCGGCGTAGACGGGGTAGGGGTCGCGGGTGAAGCCGTCACCGAGAGCGGCGAGGTCGACGACGGCGTCCTCTATGGCATCGCTGGTCAACGCGGTTCCTTTCAGGGCGTCGTGACGGAGCGGCTCACCCTAACTCCCCAGTAGCTTCGGGGGCTTCTACCCTGGTCGCAGCGAGGGGAGGCTCGGTGCTGAAGCGTTGGTGGTTCATGGGGGCGCTCCGTCCGGGCATGCCCGCAGAGCGGACGTGGGAACCGTCGAAGGAGGAGCAGCAGCGGGTCCTCGACGAGTGGGAGACTGCCCGCGAGCGCCTGGAGCGGCTGGTGTCGGCCCGGGTCACGGCCGTCGGTGACGTGCTGCGCGCGGCCGAACTCCCGGTCGCGCGGGGCGACGCGGACGCGCCGCGGCCCGGCGGGGACGCTCAGGACGAGCGCGACTACGCGTGGGTCCTCGACGCCTTCCAGGCCGCGGGCAAGCTCCTGGACGAGGCGGCCGACCTGCCGGACCTGGCCGCCGCCGCGGTCCTGGCCGAGCGCGCCCTGGTCCGGTTCGCCGCGCTGCACGCCCGCCGCGCGGGGCAGCAGGCGCCGAGGCCGCCCGAGCGCTGCTACTACAACCCGCTGCACGCGGCGGCCGGGAGCAACGGGCCGCCCGCGCGCAAGCAGCACCGGCAACGGGCCCGGCGCCGGACCGGACCGCGCGAGGCGGCGGCCGACCGCCGTCCCGCCTGCCCGTCCTGCCGCAAGGCGATCCTGGCGGGCCAGCAGCCGGACGTACTGCCCGCGCTCGTCCCGGTGAAGGTGTCCCGGCTGCGCACCGCGCGGATGCTGGTGCCGTACTACTCGGTGCCGCAGCAGTGGTCGCTGTGGTCGGTCTCCGCGTGCGGCGCGTACGGGGACGAGTGGCCGGGCCTGGTGCTGCGCGGCGAGCACCGCCGCAGGGCGGCGGCCGCCCGCAAGGCGTGAGGACCGCTCACCAGCGCACCGGCAGATGGCGCACTCCCCGGATGAGCATCCCCGGCAGCCACTCCAACGGGCCCTGGTGCGGGGCGAGTTCGAGGCCGGGGGCGCGCTCCAGGAGCGTACGGACCGCGATGCGGCCCTCCATCCGCGCGAGCGGGGCGCCCAGGCAGTAGTGGATGCCGTGCCCGAAGCCGAGGTGGCTCTGCGGGGCGCGGCGGATGTCGAAGCGGTCCGGGTCGGGGTAGCGGGCGGGGTCGCGTCCGGCGGAGGCGAGGGCGACGAGGACGGGCGCACCGGCCGGGATGACCGTGCCGCCGTACTCGACGCTCTCGCGCGTGAACCGGTACGTGGCCGTCTCCACCGGGCCGTCGTAGCGCAGCATCTCCTCGATCGCCCCGTCGATGAGACCGTCGAAGTCGGCGCGCAGCGCGGCCAGTTGCTCCGGGTGCGCGAGCAGCGCCCGTACCCCGTTGGATATGAGGTTGACGGTGGTCTCGTGGCCCGCGACGAGCAGCAGGAAGGCCATGCCGATGAGCTCGTCCGGGGAGAGCTTGTCGCCGTCCTCAAGGGGGGCGCCTCCCGTGCCTGTAGGGCTGTGGGGGCGTGTGCGGATGAGCGCGCTCATCAGGTCGTCGGCGGGGGCGGTGGCGCGCTTGTCCTCGATGAGCTCCACCAGATAGGCGCTCATCTCCAGTGCGGAGGTGTTCGTCCCGTCGTTCTGGGTGGGAGCGACGGACTCGTTGGAGAGTCTGCGGAAGGTCTCCCGGTCCAGGTCCGGCACGCCGAGGAGTTCGCAGATGACCGTCATCGGCAGCGGGAAGGCGAACGAGTCGACCAGGTCGGCCGTGCGGCCGGGGGCGGCCAGCATGGTGTCGAGCAGCCCGTCGGTGATCTCCTGCACGCGCGGGCGCAGCGCCTCGATCCGGCGCGGCGTGAACTCGCGCGCCACCAGCTTGCGCAGCCGGGTGTGCTGCGGCGCGTCCGAGTCCAGCATGTTGGCGCTGACCGCGGTGAACTCGTAGTCCCCCGCGGCGATCGCCCGCCAGTCCTTGGAGAAGCGGGTGTCGGCGAGCGCGGCCCGCGCCTCGTCGTGTCCGACGATCAGCCAGACCTCGTCCGACTCATGGGTGCGAACGCGGTGCACCGGCCCTTCCGCGCGCAGCTTCGCGTAGTACGGATACGGGTTGGCCGTGAAGTCCTCGTGTTCGCGCAGATCGACGAGCGGCATGGCGCTGTTCCCCCTCCGGTGGTCCGGTTCAGCGTACGTCGCCGTCCTCGTCGAGAAGTCCGGCGTCGTGGACGAGCAGCGCGATCTGGACACGGTTGTTGAGGCCCAGTTTGGCCAGCACGCGCGAGACATGGGTCTTCACGGTCGGCGCGCTGAGGAAGAGGGCGGCGGAGATCTCCGCGTTCGACTGGCCGCGGCCGACGGCGACGGCCACCTCCCGCTCCCGCTCGGCGAGTTGGCCGATCTTCGTCCGGGCCCGGGCGGCCCGGTTGCCGGATCCCTCCGGTACGCCCGCGACCTGGTGCATCAGCACCGGCGACGACATTGGCCACCAAGCCGGTGCTCGGTTCGGGGCGGATCACCGGTTGGAGCACCGAGCCGGCCACGGCGGCGGCGCCGACGACCGCGACGGCGGGCTTGAGCGGCCGGTGCACGCCCGGCAGCTCGGGGGCGACGACGGCGGACGGCAGCAGCCAGCGGTATTCGGGACCAGCGCGTGTCATGCCACCCAAGCTACGCAGGCCACGGGCGGCCCGGCGGGTTCCGGCCGGGGTGCGCTACCAAAGTCGCAGGGCCCGGGACTTTCGCCGCGGCGGGCGAGCCCGAAGGCCGACGCGGGGGCCCGTGCGCGGGGGCCAGGCTCGGCGTATGAAGAAAGTCCTGGAAGTCGCCGGGTTCGTGCTCCTGGTCCAGGGGGTCGGCGGACTCGTCCACGAGTGGACCGGCTGGTTCAGCCCCTGGAGCGTGCTCCACCGGCCGGACTTCCTGGCCGGACACGAGATCTTCGCGAGCGTGGTGGCGGCGGTCCTGGGCGCGGCCCTGCTGATCGCCTCGGACCGCGCGCCGCGGTAGGCGTACACGCTGTATCGCGGGGCGCTCCGGTGCTGTCGGGCCGGAGCGCCCCGCGCGGGGGCGGGTGCCGTCAGCCGCCCAGCTCCTGGTGGCGGGCGCCCAGCCGCGCCGCGCCGTCGCTCGTCAGCGAGCCGAACAGACGCAGGCGGGAGATGCCGCCGTCGGGGAAGATGTCGATGCGCACATGCGTGGCGACCGCGGGGGCGTCCAGCACGAACCGGTGGTTGGTGTCGGGCTGCAGACGGGTGCGGGGCAGGACCTCGCGCCACTCGCCCGACTCGCCGTCGCGCACCGAGAGCGCCGCCCAGCCCGCCGAGTTGCCCTTGAGGTAGGCCGTGTCGATCTCGACCGCGCGGATCTCGGACTGCGCCGCCAGCTGGTAGCGGATCCAGTCGTTGCCCTTGTCTCGGCGGCGGCGGGTCTCCCAGCCGTCGTCCATCTTGCGGGAGCGGCCCGGCTGGATGGTGTTGGTGGCGGGCGAGTAGAAGCGGTCGGAGGCGTCCTCGACCTGCCCGCCGTTCTCCAGCGCCGCGAGGTCGAAGGTGCCGAGGACGGCGAGCCACTCCGGGTCCGGGGCGACCTCGCCGTACACGCGCAGCCGGGCGATGCCGCCGTCGGGGTGCTGGTTGACGCGCAGGTGCGTGAAGCGCTGCTCGACGTCGACGGCGAACCCGTTGGCCGCGTGCCCGCCGACCGCCGTACGGGGTACCAGGGTCACCCACTTCACGTCGTCGGCGAGCAGGTCCTCGGGCGATGGGGAGCCCGCCACCGAGGTGGCCTCGACGGAGACGGCCTGCGGGTAGTTGCCGCGGAAGTGGGCGGTGTCGACGACGATGCCGCGCACCACGCCGGGGGCACCGAGGCGTACCAGGGCCCAGTCGTGGTCGTCGTCGGCGGGGTGCGGCTGAGCTGCCGAGACACCACGGCGACGGCGGGTCTCCCAGCCGTCCATGATCTTGCCCTTGTGGCCGAAGTGCTCGGGGTCGAACTCGGCGGCGTCGGGCTTGAGGAGGTTCTCGCGCTCGGCGAAGAACTCGTCGTTGGCGGCGGTGACGCCCGCGCCCAGGCGCCGGTCGGCGAGGTCCGCGTACCGCGTGAACGGGAAGTCGGCGGTGCGGTAGTCCGCGTACGGGTCGCCGCCGCCGTAGGGGCTGGCGTCACCGGTGAAAGTGGGGATCTCGCTCACGGTTTCAGTTGTTCCTTTCGAGCAGGCGGCCGGTGGGCTCGGTGAGGGTGCCGTTCTCCTGGATGCGCTCACCGTGCAGCCAGGTCGACTTGACGACACCGTGCAGGGTCTTGCCCGCGTACGCGGTGACGCGGTTGCGGTGCTGGAGTTCCGCGGGGTCGACGGTGAAGGCCGCGTCGGGGGCCAGCACGGCGAAGTCGGCGTCGCGGCCGGCCTCGATGGCGCCCTTGCGCTCCAGGCCGACCAGGCCCGCGGTGGCGGAGGACATCCAGCGCACCACGTCCTCCAGGGTGTGGCCGCGCCTGCGCGCCTCCGTCCAGACGGCCGAGAGGCTCAGCTGGAGGCCGGAGATCCCGCCCCAGGCGGTCGAGAAGTCCTCCGTCTTGAGGTCGGCGGTGGACGGCGAGTGGTCGGTGACGACGCAGTCGATGGTGCCGTCGGCGAGCGCCGCCCACAGCAGGTCCTGGTTGGCGGCCTCGCGGATCGGCGGGCAGCACTTGAACTCGCTCGCGCCGTCCGGTACTTCCTCGGCGGTGAGGGTGAGGTAGTGCGGGCAGGTCTCGACGGTGAGCCGGACGCCCTCGCGCTTGGCGGCGGCGATCACCGGCAGCGCGTCGGACGACGACAGGTGCAGGATGTGCACCCGGGCGCCGACCCGCTTGGCGGCGGCGATCAGGGACTCGATGGCGGTGTTCTCGCAGACACGTGGGCGGCTGGCCAGGAAGTCGGCGTACTTGGGGCCGGGCGTCTGCGGCGCGGCCGCCAGCTCGTGCGGGTCCTCGGCGTGCACGATCAGCAGCCCGTCGAAGCCCGCGATCTCGGCGAGCGACTGGGCCAGCTGGTCCTGGCCGAGTTCGGGGAACTCGGCGACGCCGGAGGGCGAGAGGAACGCCTTGAAGCCGAAGACGCCGGCGTCGTGGAGCGGCCGCAGGTCCTTGACGTTGTCCGGCAGCGCGCCGCCCCAGAAGCCGACGTCCACGTGCGCCTTGGAGCGGGCGACGTCCTGCTTGACGCGGAGGTTGGCCACCGTGGTGGTCGGCGGCAGGGAGTTGAGCGGCATGTCGACGAGGGTGGTGATGCCGCCCGCGGCAGCGGCCCGGGTGGCGGTCCAGAAGCCCTCCCACTCGGTGCGGCCCGGGTCGTTCACGTGTACGTGGCAGTCGACGAGGCCCGGCAGCAGCACGTCGTCGCCGAAGTCCTCCAGGCGCGCCCCGGCGGGCACCTCGGCGTCGTACGGCAGCACGGCGTCGATCACGCCGCCCGCGACGGCGACGGAGGCCGGGCAGGTGCCGTCGGGGGTGATGACGCGCGACGAGCGCAGTACCAGGTTGACGTCGGACACCCGAGCCCCTCACTTCCGCGGCAGAAAAAATTCAACGAACTGTTGAAGGAGTCTTCACGCCGATCAGGGAGCCGTCAAGGGCGTTCCGGGTCCGGGTGACGGCCGACGGCGTGGGTCTGGAGGTTTCCACAGAATGGAATTAGACTTCCGCTTCCCAGAATGTAGCTATCACCACGGGGTGCCCCGCCGGAACGGACAAACCCACTCTGACCGGCAAGGACGCCCTACGTACGCACTGTACGGCGAAGAACACACAGGTAGGCTGCTGCCTCGCCTGCCAGCTGAAAGGACCGCGCCCGTGCCGACGTCCAGCGCCAGCACCACCGACGCCTCCAAGCCATCCGCCGCAAGCGGTGGCGTCCAGTCCCTTGAGCGCGCCTTCGACCTTCTGGAGCGGATGGCCGACGCCGGGGGCGAGGTCGGTCTCAGCGAGCTCTCCGCCAGCAGCGGCCTCCCCCTGCCGACCATCCACCGCCTGATGCGCACCCTGGTGGCCTGCGGCTACGTACGCCAGCAGGCCAACCGGCGGTACGCGCTCGGCCCTCGCCTGATCCGCCTCGGCGAGTCCGCGTCGCGGCTGCTCGGCACCTGGGCGCGGCCGTATCTGGCCCGTCTGGTCGAGGAGACCGGCGAGACGGCGAACATGGCGCTGCTCGACGGGGACGAGATCGTGTACGTGGCGCAGGTGCCCTCGAAGCACTCGATGCGGATGTTCACCGAGGTGGGCCGACGGGTGCTGCCGCACTCCACGGGCGTGGGCAAGGCGCTCCTCGCGCACACCCCGCCGGAGGAGGTCCGGGCGCTGCTCGCCCGTACCGGTATGCCCGCCGCGACGGAGAAGACCATCACCACCCCGGACGGCTTCCTCGACGCGCTGGAGCAGGTGCGGCACGCGGGGTACGCGATCGACGACAACGAGCAGGAAATAGGAGTCCGCTGTCTCGCGGTGTCGGTGCCGAACTCCCCCACGGCCGCCGCCATCTCCATCTCGGGCCCGGCGGGCCGCGTGACGGAGGCGGCCACGGATCGGATCGTCCCCATCCTCCAGGGGATCGCGGAGGAGCTGTCCGCTGCGCTGGCCAACACGGGACAGGGCTGAGCGCTTCGGGTGCGGGCCGGTGGGGGCTGGTCGCGCAGTTCCCCGCGCCCCCGGGTAACACGGGGCGCCGCGCCCCCTGGGGCCTGTCGTCACATTCCCGTCGTCGCCCGAGGGCGGTCCGCGGCGTCTGGTGCGTGCTCCGGGGGTCCCCCCTGCTCGAAGAGCTCGGGGGAGCGCGCCAGGCGTCACGCGACAGGCGGGAATTCGACGACACGCCCTAGCCCCGCGGTGGCTCGCCGAATAAGTCGACCGCCTCCCGGACCCCCTTCACAGCCACAGAAAGCGCACTCACCGACCCTATCGACCCCGCGATCAACAGCAGCGAGCGGCGCAGCCGCAAGACCTCCGGTGCGCCGGACACCGCCATCGCGTCCAGCGCCGCAAGCTCGTCCTCCGCGACGGCCCGGTCCGGAAACTCCCCCGGATACCCCGCCAGCTCCCGCCGCAGCCGCGCCACGGCAACCCGCAGCCCCGCCACCCTGGGATCCGCACTGCCGGTCACGGGCCTCTGCTCCACGCGTCGCAACAAAATTCCTTCCCCACGCACATCTTCGTGCCGGCGCTCACAGCCCGTCAACGAAGGTCAACCGACGGGAGTTGCGGGCCAGTTAACGCCATCGCGCCCGGCGCGCGCCACCGTGTGGACGGAATTCGGGGGGAGCATTCGGTATACGTGGTGCCATGACACAACCGACGAAAGATGAACCGCAGGTCGTGGGCCTGCTGCTGGCCGCGGGCGGCGGACGCCGCCTCGGCGGCAGGCCCAAGGCCCTGTTGATGCACCAGGGCCGCCCGCTGGTGGAGCACGCGGTACGGGTGCTGCGCGAGGGCGGCTGCACCACCGTGCACGTGGTGCTCGGCGCCGCCGCGGAGGAGGTGCGGGCCCGCGCCCGCCTCGACGGCTGCGTGCTGGTCGACAACCCGGAGTGGGCGGAGGGCATGGGCTCCTCCCTGCGCACGGGCCTCGCCTCACTGGCCGGCACGGGGGCCGGGGCCGCCCTGGTGAGCCTGGTGGACCAGCCCGGCATCGGCGCGGTGGCGATCGGCCGCGTCAGGGCCGCGTACCGCTCACCGGCCT
The DNA here is from genome assembly GCF_055570295.1 of Streptomyces sp. NPDC031265. NCBI lineage: Bacteria > Bacillati > Actinomycetota > Actinomycetes > Kitasatosporales > Streptomycetaceae > Streptomyces > Streptomyces sp. NPDC031265. The sequence continues at coordinate 177,899 of NZ_JBVIHM010000003.1, read as the reverse complement.
CGCTCGCGGCAGCCGCGTACGAGGGAAGGCGCGGCCATCCCGTCCTCTTCGGCGCCGACCGGTGGCAGCGGGTGGCGACGAGCGCGTGGGGCGACCGCGGGGCGCGCGCCTATCTCGCGGCGCACGAGCCGGAGATCACGCTCGTCGAGTGCGGGGACGTGGCCGAGCCGTACGACATCGACACGGAGGCGGATCTCGGGCACCTGGCCTGATCCTCCGGTACACCTGGAGTGAACGCGATGGCACCGAGCGCCACGGTCTGTCGACCCGGAGAATCTCGATATCAACAAACCATTGAACTTCCACTATGAGGAAACTAGTATCCACTGTTCAGAAGCGCCCGATTGATTGAGACGGCGCCCCCAGTCGCATTCCGGGGCCTGGCACTCAGTGCCATTTCTGCCTCCCGGCGGCCGGTCAGGGCACCGCCCGCGAAGGAGTGACAGCACATGTCCGCACCAGCGCCGTCCCCGCTGGCCATCGTCGACGCCGAGCCCCTGCCCCGGCAGGACGAGGTGCTCACCGACGCGGCCCTCGCCTTCGTGGCCGAGCTGCACCGGCTGTTCACGCCCCGCCGTGACGAGCTTCTGCTCCGCCGCCGGGAACGCCGCGAGGAGATCGCCCGCACCTGCACGCTCGACTTCCGCCCCGAGACGGCCGCCGTGCGCGAGGGCGACTGGAAGGTCGCCCCGGCCCCGGCCGCGCTGAACGACCGCCGGGTCGAGATCACCGGTCCGACCGACCGCAAGATGACCATCAACGCGCTGAACTCGGGCGCGAGGGTGTGGCTCGCCGACTTCGAGGACGCCTCCGCCCCCACCTGGGAGAACGTCGTCCTGGGCCAGCTCAATCTGATCGACGCGTACGAGCGCAGGATCGACTTCACCGACCCGAAGTCGGGCAAGTCGTACGCGCTGAAGGACGCCGACCAGCTGGCCACCGTCGTGATGCGCCCGCGCGGCTGGCACCTGGAGGAGCGCCACCTGCGCATCGACGGCCGCCCGGTCCCCGGCGCCCTGGTCGACTTCGGCCTCTACTTCTTCCACAACGCCAAGCGCCTCATCGAGCTCGGCAAGGGCCCGTACTTCTACCTCCCCAAGACCGAGTCGTACCTGGAGGCCCGCCTCTGGAACGACGTCTTCGTCTTCGCCCAGGACTACGTCGGCATCCCGCAGGGCACGGTCCGCGCGACCGTCCTGATCGAGACGATCACGGCCGCGTACGAGATGGAGGAGATCCTCTACGAGCTGCGCGACCACGCCGCCGGGCTCAACGCGGGCCGCTGGGACTACCTCTTCTCCATCGTCAAGAACTTCCGTGACGGCGGCGCCGAGTTCGTCCTGCCGGACCGCAACGCGGTGACCATGACGGCCCCGTTCATGCGCGCGTACACCGAACTGCTCGTCCGCACCTGCCACAAGCGCGGCGCGCACGCCATCGGCGGCATGGCGGCCTTCATCCCCTCCCGCAAGGACGCCGAGGTCAACAAGGTCGCGTTCGAGAAGGTCAAGGCCGACAAGGACCGCGAGGCGGGCGACGGCTTCGACGGCTCCTGGGTCGCCCACCCGGATCTGGTCCCGATCGCCATGGCCTCCTTCGACGCGGTCCTCGGCGACAAGCCGAACCAGAAGGACCGGCTGCGCGAGGACGTCTCGGTGGCGCCGGGCGACCTGATCGCCATCGACTCCCTCGCTGCCAAGCCCACCTACGACGGTCTGCGCAACGCCGTCCAGGTCGGCACCCGCTACATCGAGGCCTGGCTGCGCGGCCTCGGCGCCGTCGCCATCTTCAACCTCATGGAGGACGCGGCCACCGCCGAGATCTCCCGCTCGCAGATCTGGCAGTGGATCAACGCGGGTGTGGTGTTCGAGAACGGCGAGCTCGCCACCGCCGACCTCGCCCGCAAGGTCGCGGCCGAGGAACTGGCCGCCATCCGCGCCGAGATCGGCGAGGAGGCCTTCGCGGCAGGCCGCTGGCAGCAGGCCCACGACCTGCTCCTGAAGGTCTCCCTCGACGCGGACTACGCGGACTTCCTGACGCTGCCCGCGTACGAGCAGCTGGTCGGCTGACTCGACGTCACTCCGCGCGGGGGCGGGGCGAATCCCTCGCCCCCGGCCCCGCGCCGGGTCCGCCCTGCCAGAATGAGCGGATGTTACGTGGAGGCAGGGTCGCCGTAGTCGGCGGCAGTATCGCCGGGTGTGCCGCGGCGCTGGCCGCACACCGGGGCGGCGCGGCGGAAGTCACCGTGTTCGAACGGGCCTCGGGCCGTCTCGCGGACCGGGGCGTGGGACTCGCCATGCACAACGACCGGTACGCGGAGCTGGAGGCGGCCGGTTACATGGAAGCCGCGATGCCGTGGCTCCAGCTGAGCCGGCGGTGCTGGTACGTGAAGGACGGCTCGGCGCCGCTGGGCCGGCGGATCGGGGTGCTGCCGTTCCCCTTCCGTACGTACAACTGGGGCCCGCTGTGGCACGAACTGCGCGACCGGGTGCCCGAGTCGGCCGACTTCCGGTCCGGGACGGCCGTCACCGCGGTGGAGGTCACCCCGGACGGCGTGGAGCTGGCGACCGGGTCCGGCGGCGGCAGTGAGTGGTTCGACGTGGTGGTCGGCGCCGACGGCTACCGCTCGGCGGTGCGCACGGCCGCGTGCCCCGAGGTGCGCCCGAAGTACGCGGGCTATCTGGCCTGGCGGGGCGCCTTCGCGGCCGAGCGGCTGCCGGCCCCGGAGCTGTGGCCGGACGAGGACTGTGTGTACGCCGTGTTCCCCGGCGGGCACGTCATCATCTACCGCATCCCCGACGGCCGGGGCGGGCTGCGGGTCAACTGGGTGCTGTACACCGCCCCTCCGCCGGACCTCGATCTGCGCTTCGACAATCCGACCAGCCTGCCGCCCGGCACCCTCGCCGCGACCCTGCACGCCGGGCTCGCCCATATCGCGAACACTCGACTCGCGCCCTACTGGGGCCAGTTGGTGCGCACGACCACCGCCGAGGAGCTCCTCGTCCAGCCGATGTACGACTTCACCGCGCCGCACTACGCCACCGGCCGGCTGGTCCTCGCGGGCGACGCGGCGACGGTGGCCCGCCCGCACACCGGCGGCGGCGCGGTCAAGGCGCTCCAGGACGCCACCGCCCTGGAGACGTGCCTCACCACCGCACCGGACTGGCGGGCGGCGCTGAGCGCGTACGACACGGGCCGCGCGGCGACCGGCCGGTCCATGGTCGAGCTGGGCCGACAGCTCGGCCTCGGCCTCGTGGAGCGGACGCCGGACTGGAGCGCGATGGACCAGAGCGGCCTGGAGAAGTGGTGGCAACAGGCCGACGGCTCGGGCGCGTTCGGCGGGCGCCGGCTCAACTCGTAGACGCCGGGCCGCGATGACGACCGTGCGCTGAGCCGAGAAGTCGCCCCACTTCCCGTCGGGCAGCTGGGCGCGGAGTTTGACGCTGTAGCGGGTGCCCGGCTTCTCGGCCGAGACGGTGAGGCTGTACGACGCCCGGCCCGGGGGCGGCGCCGCGCCGAACACGATCGTGGTGGTGAGGCGTCCGTCGAGGAAGAGCTGGTACGAGGTGACCGGGCCGCCCGTGGCCGGCGGGTGCCAGGACAGCTCGACGGTCGGCACCCCCGCCGCCTTCCCGTAGCGCGCACCCAGCCCGGTGGGCGCCGTACTGGCGGGCGCGCCCGGCGCCGAAGCCGTGGTGAGGTCCACGGCGGCGCTGTCCGGCGACGAGTTGTCGGCGGCGTCGCGCGCCCGCACGGTGAAGGTGTAGACGGTCCCGGGCCGCAGTCCGGTGACCCGGGCTCCGGTCGCGCGGCCGCAGACGCTGTGGATCCGCACGTCCTCCTGGTAGATGTCGTACGAGGTGACGCCCACGTCGTCGGTGGCCCGCAGCCAGCTCAGCGTCACCGCGCGGCTCCCGTCGGCCCGGCCCCGCAGCCCGCCCGGCGCGGTGGGCGGGCCGTGGTCGGCGGGACCGGGCGCGGGCGTGGTGACGGCCACGGGGGCGCTGGGGGCGGAGAGGTTCCCGGCGGCGTCGCGGGCGCGCACGGTGAAGCTGTAGGCGGTCGCCGGGGCGAGGCCGGCCACGTCGATCATGTGCTTCTCGCCCGGCACCGCCTTGATCCGGGTGCCCCGCAGGAGGACCTCGTACCCGGTGACACCCCTGTCGTCGGCCGACGCCTCCCACATGACGTGCACGGAGGCGGCACTGCTCGCCTGCGCGGTCACCCCGCCCGGCACCGTCGGCGCCCGTCCGTCCCGCTCGTCGGCGGTGGCCGAGCAGGCGGCGAGGAAGAGGGCGGCGCAGACCAACACGGCGTATCCGCTGGGGCGTCGCACAGCCGGGCCCTCCCTCCTACGAGATGGTCCAGACCTATATCGCACAGGTGGCGGCGCTCGGCAAGAGGGCGGACGACTCCGGTCGCGCCGTCCCCGTAGAGGAAGTTGCGCCGGATGCGATGAGTTCCGGCCGCCGGGCCGGTCTGCACTGTCATGGATACCCAGACACAGACCCCCCGGCCCGACCTCGGCCCCGCCGCCCGCGCCGTGGCCGGCCTGCTCGACGGCGTACGGGACGAGCAGCTCGGGGCGCCGACGCCCTGCCCGAAGTACTCCGTACGCGAGCTCCTCGGCCACATCGCCGGGCTCACCGCCGCCTTCGACTCGGCCGCCCGCAAGGAGTTCGGACCCTCGACCGCCACCGACCCCGGGTCCGTCACGCCCGTGCTGCCCGATGGCTGGCGCACCGGGCTGCCCGGGCGGCTGGCGGCGCTGGCCGAGGCGTGGCGCGCGCCGGACGCCTGGGACGGGGACACCCAGGCGGGCGGCGTCACCTTCCCCGCCGCGATCGCCGGCGTCGTCGCGCTCAACGAACTCGTCGTCCACGGATGGGACCTGGCCCGGGCCACCGGCCAGCCGTACGACCCGGGCGCCGCGAGCCTGGAGGTGACCCAGGGCTTCTTCGAGGCGAGCCGGGACGACACGCTGCGCGCCCCCGCGTTCGGGCCGGTCGTCGAGGTGCCGGAGGAGGCCCCGCTGCTCGACCGGGTGGTCGGGCTCAGCGGGCGGGATCCGGGCTGGGCCGCCTGAGCCCGGCGGCCACGGCCGCAGCCGTCGCGAGAAGCAGCAACCCGGCTGCCCAGAAAGCCCGTTGGGCGCCGTCGGCCGGGTCCGCCGCGGCCAGGAAGACGCTGACGAGCCGGCGGGACGGCCGGGCACCGTTGGCCCGAGCTCGCCGACGCCACCGGCTGGTCGCCCGCGACCGTGGCACGGCGGCTGGCCGAACTCCGGGCGAACCGGGCCCTGTTCTTCGACGTGGAGATCGACGGCACGCTGTTCGGCGCCACCACACAGGCGCTGCTGTGGATGTCGGTGACCCCGGCGCACCTCGACGAGGTGGCCCGGGAGCTCGCCCGCCACGACGAGCTCGCCTTCGTCGCCGCGACCACCGGGCCGAGCAACCTGGTCGCCCAGGCCCTCTGCCCCGACCCGGCGGCGCTGCACCACTACCTCACCCACCGGCTCGGCGCGTTCGAGGCGATCCGCACCCTGGAGACCGCCCCGGTGCTGCGCACGGTGAAGGCCGCGGGCCCGCTCGTGCCCGCGGCCTCGCGGCCGGGACACCTCAACCGGCCTCCTGCGCCTCCTTCGTAGGGATCTTGAGCTGGTTGAAGCCGTAGTACACCGCGAGCACCCCGTGCGCGGCGAGCGTCAGCGGCGCCGAGACGAACGCGAGCAGCACGGTCGCCGGATAGGCGAGCGAGCCGAGCGCGAAGCGGGCGCGGGTGGCGCGGGCGGCCGCGGAGTCGACGCGGTCGTCGAAGAGATGGCCGCTCCGGGTCACATGCCACCACAGCGCCTGGAAGTTGAGGGCCACGACGACCATGAGCCCGCTGTAGACGGCGGCGGCCACGTGTGACGCGTTGTCCTCCCTGAGGTATTCGGCCATCAGCCCTGCCGGCCAGGGGATCGCCGCGACGGTCATGAGCAGCAGCAGATTGAGGAACATCAGCGTGCGGTCGACACGTACCACGTAGCTGAAGAGCGTGTGGTGGTTGACCCACATGATGCCGATGACCAGGAAGCTCACCACATAGGCGGCGTACGAGGGCCACTGGTGGCCCAGATCGCTCCAGAGGTGGTCGCCCGCGTGCGGGGGCACCTTGATTTCCAGGATCAGGAGGGTGATCGCGATGGCGAAAACGCCGTCGCTGAACGCCTCGACCCGGCTCGATTCATTCACCGGGTGAACTGAACCCGACGCGGCCGGATTCTTCAACTTCCTTGTGACACAAGGCTGTACGCCTCCGCCCGGCCAGTGGTAGGAAAGTTTCCTAACAAAACAGCGAACGACGAACTCCCCTCAGGAGGTCTGGTGCTCACCCCCCACCACAGCGCCCTCACACGTCGTCTCAGGATCACCGCGTCCGCCGTGCTCGGCGCCGCCGTGATCGCCGTACCCGCGGCCACGGCCACCGCCGCGACCAGCCACAATGCCCCCATGGCAGCAGCGGCGACCGGGCTCGACGACCCGGCCAAGAAGGAAATAGCGATGGGGCTCGTCTCCAGCGCGGAGAACTCCTCACTGAACTGGAAGGCCCAGTACAAGTACATCGAGGACATCGACGACGGCCGGGGCTACACCGCCGGCATCATCGGATTCTGTTCCGGCACCGGCGACATGCTCGACCTCGTCGAGCTCTACTCCGCCCGCGAGCCCGGGAACGTGCTCCAGAAGTACCTGCCCGCGCTGCGCAAGGTGAACGGGAGCGACTCGCACGCCGGGCTCGACCCCAACTTCACCAAGGACTGGAAGACGGCCTCCTCGGAGACCGCCTTCAAGAACGCCCAGAACGACGAGCGGGACCGGGTCTACTTCAACCCCGCCGTCAAGCAGGGCAAGGCCGACGGAGTGGGCACGCTCGGACAGTTCATGTACTACGACGCCATCGTCATGCACGGCGACGGCACCGACCCCACCAGCTTCAGCAGCATCCGCAAGAAGGCGCTCGCCAAGGCGAAGCCGCCGTCCCAGGGCGGCGACGAGACGAAGTACCTGGGCGCCTTCCTCGACGCCCGCGTCTGGGCGATGAAGCAGGAGGAGGCGCACAGCGACACCAGCCGCGTCGACACCGAGCAGCGGGTGTTCCTGAAGAAGGGCAACCTCAACCTGAACACGCCGCTTGACTGGAAGGTCTACGGCGACCCGTACCACATCGGCTGATCCGGCCGGACGCCAGAGCGGCACGTACGGCACGGGTAGGTGTCGTACGCGCCGCTCGCGCGGGCCAGGGCCTGTCCGGCGGGCTCAGTGCGCGGCCACCACGGGTTCCGTAAGCACGGCGGAGCTCTGCGAACTCGCCTTCCTGCCAAGGTGGTTGAAGGCCAGGTTGAGCACGATCGCGACCACACAGCCGGTGGAGATGCCGGAGTCGAGCACCACCCGGACGTTCTCCGGGAAGGCGTCGTAGAAGGTGGGCGCGGCGATCGGGATCAGCCCTATGCCGAGCGCGGCCGCGACGATCAGGGCGTTCTCGCCCTGATCCAGGGCCGCCGTGGCCAGCGTCTGGATACCGCTCGCCGCGACCGAGCCGAAGAGCACGATGCCCGCGCCGCCGAGCACCGGCAGCGGCACCAGCGCGATCACTGAGGCGGCCACCGGGCACAGGCCCAGCAGGATGAGGATGCCGCCGCCGGTGGCGACCACGAAGCGGCTGCGCACCTTGGTCATCGCGACCAGGCCGATGTTCTGCGCGAAGGCACTGGCCATGAAGCCGTTGAAGAGCGGGCTGAGCGCGCTGCCGAGGGTGTCGGCGCGCAGCCCGCCCTCGATGGTCCGCTCGTCGGCCGGCCGCCCGACGATCTTGCCGAGCGCCAGCATGTCGGCGGTCGACTCGGTCATGCAGACCAGCATCACGATGCACATGGAGACGATGGCGGCGGCCTCGAAGTGCGGGGCGCCGAAGTGGAACGGCGTCGGGAAACCGACCGCGTCCGCGCCGCGGATCGCGTCCAGACCGGTCATGCCGAACGGCACGGCGACCAGGGTGCCGACGACCAGGCCGAGCAGGATGGCGATCTGCTGGAGGAACCCGCGCAGCAGCCTGCGCAGCGCGAGCACGATCACCAGGGTGAGCGCGGCCATGCCGATGTTCTTCATCGAACCGTAGTCGTGGGCGGCCGAGTTGCCGCCCTGCGCCCAGCGGAAGGCGACCGGCAGCAGGGAGACGCCTATCAGCGTGATCACGGTGCCGGTGACCACGGGCGGGAAGAAGCGGAGCAGCCTGCTGAAGTACGGGGCGAGCACGAAGCCGAGCACACTGGCGACGATCACCGCCCCGAAGATGACGGCCATGCCCTCGTGGCCGCGGTCCTTGCCGATGGCGATCATCGGGGTGACACCGGCGAACGAGACCCCGTTGACGAACGGCAGGCGGGCGCCGACCTTCCAGAACCCGAGGGTCTGGAGCAGGGTGGCGAGCCCGGCGGTGAAGAGACTCGCGCCGATCAGGAACGCGGTCTCCTGGGGGGTGAGCCCTACGGCGGGCCCGACGACCATGGGCGGGGCCACCACGCCCGCGTACATCGCGGCCACGTGCTGGAGGCCGCTGGTGAACATCCTCAGTGGGGGCAGGGTCTCGTCGACCGGGTGCTTCTGACTGGCGGGGTCGGGAGTGACTGCATCGTTGCGAAACCTGGGCTGCGGAGCCACGGGCGGTTCCTCCGGTCGGTTACGCGTCGGCGGTGACGCGGGTGTCAGGGAGGTGGTGCAGTGTGACGCGTGCGTGATGCGGCGGTGTTACGTATCCCGTACGGCAGGGTCTCGTACGGAATACGGGTGCGGCGGAACGGCGGTGCCCCGTGCGGGGGTGGGCACGGGTCACCGTCCCGGGGAGTGCACACGTCCATGTGGTGCGCACTCCCCGGGCGCGGCTGCCGCGGACCCCGCTCGGGTCCACGGCGACCGGCCGAGGGCCGTCCCCCTCGGCCGGACTCCTGGGCGGGAATCCCGGGCCGGGATCAGCCCTGCGCGGCGATCCGCGCGAGGCGCTGCGCCTCGTCCCGCGTGGCGCGGGCGATGGCGTCCTCGTCGACGTTGAGGAGGCGGTTGTCCTCGACGATCTGCTTGCCGTTGACGAACGACGCCGTCACCGGGGCGGCGGCGCCGAAGACCAGGGCGGCCACCGGGTCGGCGATGGAGGCGTGGGCCAGGGTGTCGAGCTTCCAGAGCACGAAGTCGGCGAGCTTGCCCGCTTCGAGGGAGCCGATCTCGGCCGCGCGGCCGAGCACCTGGGCGCCGCCGTACGTACCGAGCCGCAGCGCCTGGCGGGCGTTGAGGGCGGCCTCGCGGTGCGCGCCGAGGCGGTTGATCAGGAGCGCGTTGCGCAGTTCGGTGTGGAGCTCGCCGGACTCGTTGGAGGCGGTGCCGTCGACACCGAGACCGACCGGGACACCCGCCTTCAGCATGTCGGGGACGCGGGCGATGCCCGCCGCGAGGCGCGCGTTGGAGGACGGGCAGTGCGCCACGCCGGTGCCGGTGCGGGCGAACGCGGCGATGTCCGAGTCGTTCATGTGGACGCAGTGCGCCATCCACACGTCCTGGCCGAGCCAGCCGGTGGACTCGAAGTAGTCGGTGGGGCCCATGCCGAACAGCTCCTTGCAGAACTGCTCCTCCTCCACGGTCTCCGAGCCGTGGGTGTGCAGCCGTACGCCCTTGCGGCGGGCCAGCTCCGCGCCCTGCTTCATGAGTTCGGTGGAGACCGAGAACGGCGAGCAGGGGGCGACGGCGACCTGGGTCATCGCGCCGAACGAGGCGTCGTGGAACCGGTCGACGGTCTCCTCGGTCCCGGCGAGCGCGCCCTCCAGGGTCTCGACGGCGAAGTCCGGCGGCAGACCGCCGTCCTTCTTGCTGCGGTCCATGGAGCCGCGGGCCAGCGTGAAGCGGACGCCCATCTCGGAGGCGGCGCCGATGATCGCGCCGGACAGGTCGCCCGCGTTCCGCGGGTAGACGTAGTGGTGGTCCATCGCGGTGGTGACACCGCCGCGGGCCATCATGGCGAGCGAGCCCTGCGCGGCGACGCGGCCCATCTGCTCGTCGATGCGCGCCCAGGTGGGGTAGAGCGCCACGAGCCAGTTGAAGAGGTTGTGGTCGGTGGCCAGGCCGCGCGTGATCCACTGGTAGAAGTGGTGGTGCGTGTTGACCAGACCGGGGGTCACCAGATGGCCGGTGCCGTCGATGCGGCGGACCACGCTCGTAAGGCTCTCCGGGGCCCTGCCCGCGCCGATCGACTCGATCGTGTTGCCGGCGACGACGAGGTAACCCGAGGCGTACTCGGTGTCGTCGGCGTCTACGGTCGCGATCGCGCAGTTCTCGATGACGATGCGCTGGACTGCCGATGGTGCCATCGTGCTTCCTCTTTCTTTCACTGAAAAAACGAGTGGGCACGGCAGGACCCTGGAGGATTTGAGTGCCGTGGGCCGGGCGGCCCACGGGTGCCGAGAGAGGGAAGGCGCCCCCGGGCGGCGGGGTCCGGGGGAGCTCCGCGTCAGAGGTTGGTCATGTCGACCGGGATCCGCGGCTCGACGCCGTCCCGCAGGATGGTGGCCTCGATCAGACCGTAGGGGCGGTCGGCCGCGAAGTAGACCTCGTTGTCGTTCTTGAGCCCGAACGGTTCGAGGTCGACCAGGAAGTGGTGGTTGTTCGGCAGCGAGAAGCGGATCTCGTCGATCTCGCTGCGGCTGTTGATCACCCGCGAACCCATCTGGTACAGGGTCTGCTGGAGGGAGAGGGAGTACGTCTCGGCGAAGGCCTGCAGGATGTGCTTCTTGGCCTGCTCGTACGACTTCTCCCAGTTGGGCATCCGGTCCGCGTCGCTGGTCCAGTGGTAACGCCAGGCGGCGGAGACGTCGGTGCACAGGATGCGGTCGTACGCCTCCTTCAGCGTCGTGTACTCGTCCTTGACGTAGCCCCAGAACTCCGAGTTGGTGGAGTTCATGACCGTGAGGTCCTTGAGGCCGGAGATGACCTCCCAGTTCTCACCGTCGAAGGTGATCTGGGTGGTGCGCAGCTCCTGGCCCTTGCGGGCGAAGGAGTGGCGTACCTCGTCCGAGCCGATGAACTTGGAGTTGGCGTCGGAGGTGGCGATCCGCTCCCAGGCGTACTCCTCGATGCGGATGCGCGCCCGGTGGATCGGCTCCTGCGACGTCACGAAGTGACGGGCGAGGTGGATGCCGAACTGCTCGGCGGACTCGATGCCGTGCTCCTTGGCGAAGGCGAACACCGTGTTCTTGGTGGTGTCCGTCGGCAGGACGTTCGCGTTCGAGCCGGAGTAGTGGACGTCGTCCATGTCGCCGGAGAGGGCGACCGAGACGTTCAGGTCCTTGATGTGGTGGGTGTCGCCGTCCCGCGTGATCTTGACGACGCGGTTCTCTGCTTTGCCGTACTGGTTCTGGCCGAGAATCGTGGGCATGTCTGCTAGCTCCCTCGGTAAACGGAGTAGCCGAACGGGTTGAGCAGCAGCGGTACGTGGAAGTGCTCGCCCGGCACGACGGCGAACGTGATCGCCACCTCCGGGAAGAACGCACCGCTGTCCCTTACGCGGGGGGCGTCCTGCTGCGCCTCGGCTTGCTTCTTGTCGTCCTTGTCGAAGTACTGCTCGACCTCGAAGTCGAGCCGTACGTGGGTCGTGCCCTCCGGCAGCGCCGGCAGGTCCTTGCAGCGCCCGTCCGCGTCGGTCGCGGAACCGCCGAGCGCCACCCACCCGGCGTCGCGGCCCGAGCGGGCGGCGAGCGAGATGGCGACGCCCTCGGCGGGGCGCCCGATGCTGGTGTCCAGGATGTGCGTCGACACCGAAGCGGAGTTCGCAGAACTCACAGCGCTCATCAGTCCCTGTCCTCTTCTTCTGCTGTTTCCACGAGACGGGTGAGCCGGATTCGGTTGATCTTCCCGAGTTCGGCGCGCACGATCTCGCGCTCCGCCTCGGCGGTGTTGCCGATCCTGGCCTTCATCGCGTCGCGCATCTGCTCACCGGTGGCCCCGGTGGCGCAGATCAGGAAGACATGGCCGAACCTGTCCTGGTAGGCCAGGTTGAGTTCGAGCATCTCGGCCCTGAGCTCCTCCGTGGCGCCGGCCATCCCCCGCTGCTCGCGGGCGGAGGTCGGATCGCCCGGCTTCGGCCGCCCGATCGGCGCGTGCCCGGCCATCGCCTCTTCGAGGTCCGCCGCGGTCAGCTCGGCCATGGCGGCGTCGCCGGCGGTGAAGAGCTCGTCGGCGGTGGCGTACGGGCGCCGGGCGAGCAGCTTGCTCGCCCATACCGAGCTGGCGCACACCTCGTGGAGCGCGGCGAGCGCCGTGCTGTCGTCGGAGGTGTTGAACCGGGCGAGGCCCGGCGTCGAGGTCGAAGTCACGAACGGCCTCCGTGGCCTTGGTGCTGTACGGGCTGCGGATAGCTAACGCCCTCGGAAACACCCCGTCAACACTTTGTTGAAAACTTGGAGCAACAAAAAGCCGCCGCCCGGGGATCCGGACGGCGGCTGCGCGAGCACAGCTCGCGGGCGGTCGTTCTCACTCGCCTTTCGCGGCGTTTTCCCTGTTCAGGTAGTTGTACACGGTGAACCGGCTCACCCCGAGGGCGGACGCGACGGTCTCCACCCCATGGCGTACGGAGAAGGCTCCGCGCGATTCCAGGGTCCGTACGACCGACTGCTTGGCCTTGCGGTCGAGCTCGGCCAGCGGCCTGCCGTGGCGGCGCTCCATGGCGGCCAGGATGTGGTCGAGGGAGTCCGACAGCTGCGGCAGCCGGACGGCGATGACGTCCTCGCCCTCCCAGCTGAGCACCACGTCGTCGGGCTGGGCCTGCTCGGGCCCGAGCATCTCCGCCCCCATGGCGTCCACCAGCGGCTTGACCGCCATGACCAGCGGGTGGTCGGCAGGCTCGGTCACTTCTCGCCCTCCCCCACCACGTTGACCTGGAGCGACACCCGGGTGGCACCGGCCGCCAGGGACTTGCGCAGCAGCGCGTCGACGGCGGTGAGCACCTGGTCGGCGCCGCCCTCGGCGGTGTTGCCGAAGGGGCCCACGTCCACGGCGTCGAGCGCCGCCGTCTGCAGGACCTCGCGGGCGGCCACGGCATGCGGGGGCGCCTCGTCCAGGTCGAAGGGCTCGGTCGTGAACTCCACTCTCAATCGCACGCGCACAACCTACTGCGCGGATTCGGAAATCCGGCAGGCCAATCGGAGGGGGCCCCTTGACAAGCCCGCCACCCTCCCTGCAACCTTCCATCAAGCAGAAACTAACTTCCGCAATACGGAAGGAGCATCGACCCTCATGGCCCCTTTTCTTGAGCATGGACGCGGCTCGGACCAGCGCTTCGATGTGAACCTCTCGATCCTCTTCACGGAACTCCCGCTCCTGGAGCGCCCCGCGGCCGCCGCCGCGGCGGGCTTCACGGCGGTCGAGCTGTGGTGGCCCTGGATCGAAACCCCCACCCCGGCGCAGGCCGAGCTCGACGCCCTGAAGAAGGCGCTCGACGAGGCCGGCACCCAGCTGGTGGGCCTGAACTTCTACGCGGGCGCCCTGCCGGGCCCCGACCGCGGAGCCCTCTCCGTACCCGGCGAGGAGTCGGACCGCTTCCGCGCCAACATCGAGGTCGCGGCGGACTTCGCCGCCTCGGTGGGCTGCAAGGCGCTCAACGCGCTGTACGGCAACCGGGTGGAGGGGGCCGACCCGCAGGTGCAGGACGCGCTCGCGCTGGAGAACCTGGTGCCGGCCGCCCGCGCCGCCGACCGCATCGGTGCGATCCTCCTGATCGAGGCGCTCAACAAGCCGGAGTCGCCGCTCTACCCGCTGGTGAGCGCCCCGTCCGCGATCGAGGTCGTCGACAAGGTCAACGCGGCGACCGGACTCGGCAACGCCAAGTTCCTCCTCGACATCTACCACCTGTCGATGAACGGCGAGGACGTCTCCCAGGTCATCGAGGCCTACGCGGACAAGACCGGCCATGTGCAGATCGCCGACAACCCGGGCCGCGGCGCGCCGGGCACCGGCTCGCTGCCCCTTGAGGCGCTCCTCGACCAGCTCGCGAAGGCCGGTTACGACGGCTGGGTGGGCCTGGAGTACAAGGCCGCCGACGCCGCGGCCTCCTTCGAATGGCTCCCGGCCGAGGCCCGCGCGGCCCGCTGAGGCCGTGGGCTCCTGGTTTCCGGCGGCCCCCTGAACTTCTTGACGTACCACAGCAGTCAGAGAGGCACCCCCATGAGCAACCTTGCTGGTTCTTCCCAGCCCGCCCGCCCGGCGATCGCGTGGATCGGCCTCGGCATCATGGGCTCCCCCATGGCCGAGAACCTGATCAAGGCGGGTTACTCCGTCACCGGCTTCACGCTGGAGCAGGACAAGCTGGACCGCCTCACCGCCGCCGGTGGCACCGCGGCCGCCTCGATCGCCGACGCGGTCAAGGACGCGGACGTGATCATCACCATGGTCCCGGCGTCCCCGCAGGTCGAGGCGATCGCCTACGGTGAGGCCGGCATCCTGGCCAACGCCAGGCAGCGCGCCCTCCTGATCGACATGTCCTCGATCACCCCGCAGACCTCGGTCGACCTGGCCAAGAACGCCAAGGAGAAGGGCGTCCGCGTCCTGGACGCCCCGGTCTCCGGCGGCGAGGCCGGCGCCATCGAGGCCGTGCTCTCCATCATGGTCGGCGGCGAGAAGGCCGACTTCGACGAGGCCAAGGGCATCTTCGACGCGCTGGGCAAAACCATCGTGCTCTGCGGCCCGCACGGCTCCGGCCAGACGGTGAAGGCCGCCAACCAGCTGATAGTGGCGGTCAACATCCAGGCGTGCGCCGAGGCCGTGGTCTTCCTGGAGAAGTCCGGGGTGGACCTCGCCGCGGCGCTCGACGTCCTCAACGGCGGTCTGGCCGGCTCGACCGTACTGACCCGCAAGAAGGACAACTTCCTCAACCGGGACTTCGCGCCGGGCTTCCGCATCGACCTGCACCACAAGGACATGGGCATCGTCACCGACGCCGCCCGCAATGTCGGTGCGGCGCTCCCGGTCGGCGCGGTCGTCGCCCAGCTGGTGGCCTCGCTGCGCGCCCAGGGCGACGGCGGTCTCGACCACTCGGCGCTGCTGCGCGCGGTCGAGCGCCTCTCGGGCGCCCAGGTCTGAGCGCCCAGGTCTGAGCCTTCGGGCTCCTGTCGACTTCCGGGCGGCGGTGGCGCCGACACCTGTCCTGTCGCGCCCAGGCGCCACCGCCGCCCGGAACACCCCCACCCCGTTTTCAACAAACTGTTGACGTTCGCTTCGGGGCGTACTTACGCTCCAGACACCGCAGACCGCTCAGCAGTGCAGCTCCCGTACGGAAGGTCACGATGTCGAAGCGCGTGCTTACGACCGAGTCCGGCGCCCCCGTCGCCGACAACCAGAACTCCGCCACCGCCGGCGTCGGTGGCCCCATCCTCCTCCAGGACCAGCACCTGCTGGAGAAGCTCGCGCGCTTCAACCGTGAGCGGATCCCGGAGCGCGTGGTCCATGCCCGCGGTTCCGGCGCGTACGGCTACTTCGAGGTGACCGACGACGTCACCGGCTTCACCAAGGCCGACTTCCTCTCGCAGGTCGGCAAGCGCACCGAGACGTTCATCCGCTTCTCCACCGTGGCGGACTCGCTCGGCGGCGCGGACGCGGTCCGCGACCCGCGAGGGTTCGCGCTGAAGTTCTACTCGGAGGAGGGCAACTACGACCTCGTAGGCAACAACACGCCCGTCTTCTTCATCAAGGACCCCATCAAGTTCCCCGACTTCATCCACTCCCAGAAGCGCGACCCGTTCACGGGCAGGCAGGAGCCGGACAACGTCTGGGACTTCTGGGCGCACGCCCCCGAGGCGACGCACCAGATCACCTGGCTGATGGGCGACCGCGGCATCCCCGCGTCGTACCGCCACATGAACGGCTACGGCTCGCACACCTATCAGTGGACGAACGGGGCGGGCGAGGCCTTCTTCGTGAAGTACCACTTCAAGACGAACCAGGGCGTCCGCTCCCTGTCGTCGGAGCAGGCCGCCGAGCTGGTCGGCAAGGACGCGAACAGCCACCAGACCGACCTCCTCCAGGCGATCGAGCGGGGCGTGAACCCGTCCTGGACCCTGTACGTCCAGGTCATGCCGGCCGCCGAGGCCGCGGACTACCGCTTCAACCCCTTCGACCTGACGAAGGTGTGGCCGCACAGCGACTACCCGCTGCAGCGGGTGGGCCGCCTGGTCCTGGACCGCAACCCGGACAACGTGTTCGCCGAGGTCGAGCAGGCGGCCTTCTCTCCGAACAACTTCGTTCCCGGCATCGGCCCCTCCCCCGACAAGATGCTCCAGGGCCGCCTCTTCGCGTACGCGGACGCGCACCGCTACCGCCTGGGCGTCAACCACACCCAGCTCGCCGTGAACGCCCCGAAGGCGACGGAGGCCGACAACTACGGCCGCGACGGCCTGATGGCGACCCGCAACGGCCGCCGCTCGGACAAGAACTACGAGCCCAACTCCTACGCGGGCCCGTCCCAGACGGACGCGGCACTCTCCGCCCCGCTCGCGATCGCGGGCTGGACCGGCACCCACGCGGCCGCGTCCCACGTCAAGGACGACGACTTCTTCCAGGCGGGCGAGCTGTACCGCCTGATGTCGGACGACGAGAAGTCCCGTCTGATCGCCAACATCGCCGGCGGCCTCTCCCAGGTCTCCCGCGACGACGTGATCGAGAAGAACCTCGCCCACTTCCACGCGGCGGACGCCGAGTACGGCAAGCGCGTGGAGGAAGCGGTCCGCGCCCTGCGCGAGGACTGAGAACCTTCTCCTCCCAGACCGCGTACGAGATTTGACGGGAGGTCAGGTCTCGTACGCTGTCCGAACCGCCGACCCGGATGAGGGGCGGCCGACGGCTTCGGACGACTCGGTGATCGCGGCGGCGAGACGATGCCAGTGCGGTGGTCAAGGTCTGCCCCGGCCCCTTCTTGACCTGAAAGAAGGCACGCCGGGCCACACCAATCGCCCCGCCGCCGCGATCCCGCACCACGGGCTTGGGGGCCCGTAACAATCCCGGCACGGGCTGTGGGGAGCCCGCGCCCCCTCCCCCACTCGACTCCGCCCGGCGGTGCGAACGACCTGTCGCGCCAGCCTCGTTCCGTCGGGCGGTCACCACTTCAGAGCCCGGGCGCCGGGTTCGGTTTACGGTCCCGAACCGAGCGCTCGATGATCAAGGCTTCACCTGTACTTATGGGTGGAGCCTTGATCCTTTTTGGGGCCGTGGGAACATCATGGGAACACGATCATGGGAAATTCCCCTATCTTCACGCCATGGCGAGCATCGTTGAGCGCGTTCAGAAGAGCGGCGTGATCACCTATCAGGTGAAGTGGCGCCAGGGCGGCAAGTGGCAGACCGAGAACTTCGGCGACCCGGACGCCGCCGGCCAGTTCCGCGACCTCGTCGAGGGTCACCGCGGCCGCTGGCCGTACGGCTGGGTGCGCGGGCAGGGCTTCGTGGAAGCGCCCTCCAACCCCGACGACATGCCCTTCACCGACTGGGCCTATCAGTACGTCGCCGACCTCACGGGTATTGAGGACCGCACCCGGGACGACTACGCCAGCGAAATCCGGCTCCACCTCTCACTGATCCGGCACAAGACTCAGCGCGGCGAGATCGTCCCCGCGACAATCTGCAACATCACAGCTGCGGACGTACGCGATTGGATCCGCACCGAAGAGTCGGGCGAGCCCGACCCAGAGGACGGCAGTCGGTGGATCCGGCGTCCGGCTGGGGCCAAGTCGATCGCGAATCGTCACGGACTCCTCTTCTCCATCGTGCAGGCCGCGATCGAGGCAACACCCCAGCTGCGCACCACGAACTGCTGCAAGGGCACACGGCTGCCGCGGGTCGACAGCGGCACCGAGGAGGAGATGACGTTCCTGGAGCGCGACGAATACGCGCGCATCGTTCAGGAGATGCACGATCCGCGAGCTCGGGACCTCGCCGACTGGCTTGTCGGCACGGGCATGCGCTGGGGCGAGGCGACCGCCCTACAGGTGCGCGACCTGGCGTTGAACTCTGCCCACCCCACGGCTTCGGTGCAGCGTGCGTGGAAGCGAGCCAAGAAGGGCAGCACGACGCCTTACGTCCTGGGCCCGCCGAAGTCACGGAAATCCCGCCGACGCGTCGCGCTCGCGCCCGCGCAGGTGGCCATGGCTCGTCGGCTCATGGCGGGCAAGACGCCCGAGATGTTCGTGTTCCTGACCCCGACGGGGAAGCACTGGCGCCAGTCGAACTTCTTCGAGCGCTGTTGGAAACCGGCGGTAGCGGCGGCGATCGAGAAGGGGTTGCCCAAGCGCCCCAGGGTGCACGATCTGCGGCACACGCACGTGTCGTGGCTCATCGCTGCGAAGATCCCGCTTCCCGCGATTCAGGCAAGGCTCGGCCATGAGTCGATCACCACGACCGTTGACCGGTACGGGCACCTGGTGCGTGAGCTCGACACGGAGATCTCGGCAGCCGTAGAAGCGGCGATGGCCGCTCCGAGTGGGAGCGGCCTTCGCCGGGTGGTGTAGCGGGAGCGGGGGTTATCCGGCGTCGGGCGGGTCGTTGGTGAAGCCCCCGTCCTGCTGGTCCCACATGCCCGAGTCCACGATGTGGCGTAGGTACTCGTTCACGCTGGCGCACAGTTCCTCTGTCATGTGGCCCTTGAGTACGAGCCACACCATCTCTCCGTCGACGATCAGTGGGTAGACGAGGCGCCCGCCTGGGAGTTCGTCTCTGATCTCGAAGCGGGCGGCTGGCCGCTCGCCGCCTGCTTCTTCCTGCTTGTCTTCACCTTCTGCGTCTGCCATCGAATCGAGCTCCCTGTGTCGCCGCCCACATATAGCCTCAATGTTCGAGCATGTGAGCGTGAGCTTCCAGATTCGCCCCCCAGGCGGATCACAGACAATGCCACAGCCGTACGACTGTGACCAGAGAGAACCGGAGAGTAGTCGAAAGTAGTACTACTCCGAGGACTTGGCGGGTCCGCGTGCGCGCGAGAAGGTGTCGGCGATCTGGGCAAGGTGCTCGACGTCCTCGGGGGACATCTCCTCGATGCGGGCGACGAGTACGCGCACGCGGTGGTCGCCGGACCA
This sequence comes from Streptomyces sp. NPDC031265, assembly GCF_055570295.1. Lineage (NCBI taxonomy): Bacteria > Bacillati > Actinomycetota > Actinomycetes > Kitasatosporales > Streptomycetaceae > Streptomyces > Streptomyces sp. NPDC031265. The sequence goes on along the minus strand of NZ_JBVIHM010000003.1, from coordinate 158,755 downwards.
GACCTCGCCCATGCCGAGGAACTGGGCAGCGGCGGCCTCTTGGAGGAGGCGTAGGGGGAGGTCCAGCGCGAGCGACAATCCGCGCAGCTGCTCCGGGGTCGGGGCGGCCGCGGTGTTGTGCTCCAACTTGTTGAGCCACCCGGACTTCACTCCCCCGCCGGATCGCTCAGCTACTGCCCGCCCGCTGAGGCCTAGCTCAGCCCGCCGATCGCGGACGAGCGTGCTCAGCTCGGTATTTCGCTGCTCAGCCATAGTGGTCATCCTGCCTGCTCGCTCCCCAGCCGCACACCTGATGTCTATGTGACTGATCGGGAGAGCCGAGCTTTTCCCCTGATCAGGCGCCCGCATTGTTCACGGGCCACCACAGAGTGTCTACGTTCGTAGACGGCCACGATAGGGCGCGACCCGGTATTGACCAATTCCCGCCCACCAGATTTCTTGTTCACGATCGTAGACATCATGTCTACGCCTGTGTACTGTCGTCCTTGTTCACGAACATAGACACTCTGAACACGGAGGTGAACAGTGCCTACTGCTGACGGTCAGATGCTCCTCGTCAGCCCTGACCTGCTCGTACTCCTCATGCAGCGGACAGGCGACGGGCGCGGCATCACGGTCCGGGACCTCGCCGCAGAGGCTGGCGTGCACCCCAGCAAGATCGGCTTCCTTCGCACCGGCACTCAGTGCACCGCCCCTCGGCGGGTCGCCCTGGCAATTGCCAGACGGCTGGGAGTCGACGAACTCGTCCTATGGGCGCCCACGGGGCGCACGACCCCGGCACCGGATGACACCGGCGCACTCGCGGCGGTCGCGTCATGACTCGGCGCTACACGTACCCCGAGGCCGCGGCTCAGCTGCGCGTCGAGGAGTCGTGGCTCCGCCGACACATCAAGCGGCTCCCGCACTCGAAGAAGGGGCGCGTCGTCACCTTCAGCGACGCGGACCTGGAGCGCATCGACGCGATGCACCACCACGAGCCGACGACGGGCTCGTTGGCCGTCGTCCCCGCGCCGTCGCCCGGCGCACACCCGCTGACATCCCTGCGTCCGCTGCCGCGTCGCGGTGCGGCTCAGCGCGTCGGCTGATCAACAAATGCGGGGCCGCCCGGACCCGGCCGGTCCAGAGCGACCCCTCGGCACCTCAACCAGCAGAGAAATCGAGGACACCGTGAACATCAAGACTACCGACCCCGAGGCCTTGAGCCGGGGCTCGGCCTACCCGCTTCGGGAACAGGCGGCCGCTGTCGCCACGCTGGGGGCGCTCGCCGACATGTTCGGCCATCTGCCGGGTGGCTACATCACGATCCACACCGGCGCGGCCCAGGACGTGTACGTGGGGCTCCAGTTGGACGCCGCCGCGGACTTCGAGCTGTGGCGGACGGCGCTCCAGACCTCGCCGCACACGGTCCGGTTGCACGCCTCTGAGAGCAGCGTGTGGCTCTCGGTCGACGCGGTGTTCTGCGGCGTCCGGGTGGCGCTGACGGGGTACGGCGTGCCGCTGACCGCTGAGGTGGCAGCTGTCGAGCAGGTGCCGGTCGCTGACGTGGTGGTGGCGTCATGACGCAGACACGGGCGATCAACGCGGCGGCGGACGTGATCTGGCGCGCGATGCAGCAGGGCAAGAGCCTGCCCGCGACTCTGGCGTACGCGCTGGACTCGGCCGGGATGCTCCAGTCGCCGGAGTCGGCCGCCGAGCTGAAGCGCCTGGCAACGGAGCTCGTGCAGGCGCAAAGTGCCCTGGCCGACGAGCAGCAGGCGGCTTTCCAGGCCCGCCGCGAGTGTGTCCTGCTACGCGAGCGGGTGTCGGAGCCGTACGGCTGCACCCACTGCGGCGAGGCGAAGCGCTCGCACGGCCGCCGGTGGATGACCGGGGTGGGCGTGCACTCCTGGGAGGCCCCGTCCAACGAGCAGGTATGGGGGCGGATGCTGGCCCGCCGCGCGGCACGGATGCCCCTGCCTGGGGCTGCCCCGAAGCGCGGCCCGCTGTGGTCGCTCCTCGACTGGTCGCTCTGGGGTGCCGGGATGGGCGACACGTTCCGGGAGCCGCTGGCGGACGCGATGCTCGCGGCGGTCCCGGCCGAGATGCTCGCGCAGGCCGAACAGATCATGGCCGAGTTCATTGAGCGTCGGAAGATCGCGAATACCGGCGTCACGGTCTACCAGGAGCAGCGCGACGAGCTGGACCGTCTGCGGGCCGAGCGGCACACGACGAACGCCGCGCTCGCCGAGATCACCATCGCGCTGCGGTCGGCGGAGGCCGAGCGGGACGCGTGGCGGGACCAGCGGAACGACGTCTTCGCGACGAACGCACGGCTGCTGGCCCGGGTCGAGGAGTCGGGTAAGGCGCGGCTCCGGGCGGAGGACGAGGCCCGCACCGCGACGCGGGAACTGGCCCAGCTGCGGGCCCGGTTCGGTGACGGCGGGACGCGCACGGTCGACGAGGACCCGATCGCGTACGAGCTGACCGACGACGGACACACCGCCGTGCTGGACGTGACGCCCGACGGCGCCCGGCTCGGTGGCGCCCTCGCCCGAATGCGTGCCGCCGTCGAGGACCCGCACGACTCGCCCCTGCACCACTCGTACGCCGTGCCCCGGGACCTCCCGGAGGTGTCGTCGTGATGGTCCTCCGCTGGATCGCGATCGCGCTCCTGCTGTACGGGCTCGGCATCGCGCTGATCTTCCGCATCCTCCCCGCCCTCGCGCGGGCCGTGTACGACCACCTGCCCGCGCAGCTGCGCCGGGACGGCGAGCTCGACGGCCGAGCCGCAGCCGACATCCGTCACCCGGCCATGGTCACGACCCGCGCGTACCTGGCCGCTCACCCGCTGCCGATGCAGCGCCGCCGGAGGCTTCCGTGACCGCCCGCTACGAGCTGTACCTGCTGCTCGGCCAGGACGGACCGGTCGACCACCCGGTCCGTACGGCCGCTCTGGACCGCATGCGCGCCGCCGACTTCCGCACGGCGGCCGACATCGCCGAGGAGCGCGGCGCCGGCGCAGCCGACGAACTGCGGCGCCGCGCCGACGGCTTGGAGAGGGCCGCCAGTGAGGGCGCGCCGACTCCGGACAGCGGCGCCGGGGATGCCGCCTGTGGCGGCTGCCACCTGCCGTTCGACCCCGAGGACACCGCGTTCGACGGGCGCGCACAGCACGGCAGTACGCCGTTCTGCCGCCGCTGCGTCGACCGGTGCCACGAGTCCACCGATGCATTTCACGTCTGCCCGGTGTGCAGCACGCCGAGCAAGAAGGACGGTGCCTGATGTCCTGGCTCACCGAAATGATGTTCCCCCGGCGCACGGAACTCGAAGTGCGCATGGAGCACTACGTGGCCCGCGCTGAGAAGGCCGAGGCCGCCGCGAAGGTAGACCGCGCTGCGAAGTGCGCGATGGCTCGCCAGCTGGAGCTGAAGGACCGCACGATCCGGTCCCTCACCGAGCAGCTCGCCACCGTGCAGGCTGCGAACGACTCGATGTGCCGCGAGGCTGTCACCGCGTCCGGGATCCTCCACCGCGAGGACGCCTCGTGATCACCACCGGCAACGACGAGTACAGCGAGCAGCTCGCCGAGCGCATCGGCCAGTTCATCATCGACGCGGACGCCGGCAGCGACCGCTCCCGGCAGCGGGCCATCGGCCCCAGCGAGGTCGGTGAGCCGTGCGAGCGGCTGCTCTCGTACAAGCTCCTCGACTGGCCCGAGACGAACGACAGCCGCGACCCGATCGCGGCGATCATCGGCACCGGGTTCCACATGTGGATGGCCGAGAAGTTCGAGGCCCGGCAGTCCGAGATCGCCCCCGGGGTGTTGCGCTACCGCATCGAGGAGCGCGTCACCGTCCGGGACAGCCCCATCGAGACCGCACGGCTCGGCGGAAGCTCAGACCTGTTCGACCGGCTGGCCCGGCTGAACTGGGACTGGAAGCTCGTCGGAACGTCCAGCCTCGACAAGTACCGGCGCCAGGGCCCGGGGGACAAGTACCGCATCCAGGCGCACCTGTACGGGCTGGGGCAGGAGAACGCCGGCTACCCCCCGGCGCGCGTGGTCGTCGCGTTCGTGGCCCGCTACCACGAGCTGAAAGTCCACGTCTGGTCCGAGCCATACGACCGCAGCGTGGCCGAGGCCGCGCTCGCCCGGCTCGACCGCATCCGCCAGCGCGTCCTCGACCTCGACGTCGAAGCCAACCCCGAGCGCTGGACCCAGATCCCCACGGACCGGACGGCCACCTGCCGCTTCTGCCCGTGGCTCAAGCCTGGCAGCACCAACCTCGCCGAGGGGTGCCCCGGAGTCCTCGCCGACGCCAAGAGCAGCCAGCTCGAAGCACTCATCGCATAGGAGCACGACATGACGACACCGCAGCAGAACCAGGCCCCGAGCGCCGAGGACTTCCTGATGGGCGGGGGTGTCCCCTCCGCGAAGTTCCCGATCATCGGAGCCACTGTGTCCGGGCGGATCACCGAGCGCCCCACCGTCGAGCAGCAGCGCGACTTCACCACGGGCGAGCTCAAGTTCTGGGACGACGGGAAGCCGCAGATGCAGCTCGTCGTCACCCTCGCCACGGCCGAGCGCGACCCGCAGAACCCGGAGGACGACGGGACCCGGCGCCTGTACGTCAAGGGCCAGATGAAGAACGCCGTCGCCGCGGCCGTGCGTGCCGTCGGAGCCAACGGCCTGGAGGTCGGCGGCATCCTCACCGTGACGTACTCGCGCGACGGACAGAAGACGAACCCCCGCTTCAACGCGCCGAAGAACTTCGACGCGGTGTACGTCGCCGCAGCGGCAAGCGAGCTGCACACCCCGGACCCGGCACCGGCCGCCGTCCCCGGGCTGACCGCGCAGCAGGTCGCGGCAGCGCAGCAGAACCCGGCCACCGCGGCGCTCCTCGCGCAGCAGCAGGCCGCGACCGCGGCCACCGCGCCGCCGCCGTTCTAGACCGTCCCGCCAGCCCCGCCCGCCGACGCGAGACCCCCTGTGCCGCGTCGGCGGGCGGCCCAACCAGCAGAAAGCCCCGCCCGGGGTTAGCGGGCGGGGATCGCATTCAGCATCCCACGGAGACAACGTGATCAGCATCGCTGCATACGACCTGCACAACATGCTCCAGCAGGTCACCCCGCACATGCCCGCCCCCGAGGATTACGTGCCGGCCCTCAACTCCATTCGCCTGGAGGTGAACGGAGAATGGCTGTACGCGATCGCGTCCGACAGGTACACGATCGCCATCGCTCGGCGTGAGATCACCCCGAACGACAAGCGGGTCGGTCACATCCCCGCGCAACTCGTCCCCACCCTCACCGCGTGGCTGGACGGCCCGGCCGACAGCGCCAAGACGGTACTCCTGTCCCTGCCCACGGAAGACCGTCCCGCCCCACTCACCTTCGAGGTACCCGGCCACGGCCGCATCACCGCCGAGTACGACTCCGAGGACTACAAGCATTACCCGCAGTGGCGCGGAATCCTGCGGGGCGCGCTGACCGCTGAGCCCAGCCTCGTGCCCATCACCGGGTTCACGACCCGCTTTCTCGCCCGGTGGCAGCACGCGGCCACAGTGCTCACTACCTGGCAAGAAGCGCCCGGGAAGCCCATGGTCCTCCTGGATGAGGGCGGCTTGTTTGCCGGACTGCACATGCCTGTCCGGTCGGAGCTGACGCGGGAGGACGTGACCCCGAGCTGGCTCAAAGCGACAGCCCGCACGGCCACCGTCAACGGCATGACCTACGACCTCGACAAGACGTGGCGCGACCGGGACGGCGACCCATGGAGCTACGCCGGGCGTGACCACTCGGACGGGATGCCGCTGATGGTCCTCAACGGGATCACGGACGACGCACACCCTCTCGACCGGCTGATCGCCGAGTACGGGCCGCTGTTCTCGATCTCGTCCTGACCCTCCCCGCCTCGGCCCCCGCGTGATGCTGCCGGATCGGATCCGGCCCGAGGCACTCCCCATGGCACCACCGCACGCACGAGGAGAGCCATCTTGAGCGACACCACACCAGACACGCTGGCCGCAGCGCTTGCGCTGCACGCGGCTGGCTGCTCGGTGGTCGCCGTCCGTGCGGACGGGACCAAGCACCCACAGGGAAGCTGGAAGGCGTTCCAGTCCGAACGCGCCAGCGAAGAAACGCTTCATGCCTGGTTCACCCACGGGCACCCCGGAGTCGGCATCGTCTGCGGCGCCGTATCCGGCGGCCTGGAAATGCTGGAGCTCGAAGGCCGCGCCGTCGACGAGGGCGTCCTCGACCAGCTCGTCGAAATCCTCGCCGGATCCGGGCTCGCCGAACTGTGGCAGCGCATCGCCACCGGATGGCTGGAGCGCAGCCCGTCCGGCGGCCTGCACCTCCACTACCGCGTCGAAGGCGGCGCCGTCCCCGGGAACACCAAGCTCGCCTCCCGGCTGGCCCGCGAGGACGAACTCACCGAGGCCGAGAAGGAGCTACTCACCCGGCGGCCCGACAAGCGCATCATCCGGCCCCTGATCGAAACCCGCGGCGAAGGCGGCTTCGTCGTCACCGCGCCCTCCTACGGCCCGGTGCACGCGTCCGGGAGACCCTACGAGCTCCTCGCCGGGGGCCCGGCCACCACCCCGACGATCAGCGCCGAAGAGCACCGGGCGCTCCACGCGGTGTGCCGCATGGTCGACAGCATCCCCGCGGCCGAGGAACCCACAGCGGCACCAGCGGCCGAACCGCTCGACGAGGCAGCCGTGTTCCTTTTCAGCACCGACCGGCCGACCGTCGAGCCCGGTGGGCTGTCACCACTGGACGACTACGAGCAGCGCACCACCTGGGCCGACATCCTCAAGCCCCACGGCTGGAAGCTGATGTTCACCAGCGGCCAGACCTCGTACTGGCAGCGCCCCGGCAAGGACGGCCGCGAACCCAGCGCCACCACCGGCCGCGCCGTGGACCGCGACCGGCTGTACGTGTTCACCACATCAACGGAATTCATCCCCGAGCGCCCCTACACCAAGGCCGGCGCGTACGCGCTCCTCGAACACCGCGGCGACCACTCCGCCGCCGCACGGGCACTACGCGCCCAGGGCTACGGAGCGCCCGCGGCCGAGCCCGTACGACACCTGTCCGCCGTCCCGGCCGCGCCCTCAGTCGACGGGACAGCCGCCCTCAACGTGGTGCAGCACCCGAGCGCCGAACAGGGCCCGGCCACGTACACGCGCACCGACGACGGGAACGCGCTGCGCCTCGTCGACGAGCACGCCGACGAGATCCGCTACGTCCCGCAGCGCGGCTGGCTCACCTGGGACGGGCACCGCTGGACCTGGGACGACACAGGCGCCGTGTACGAACTGGCCCGCGCCATCGCGCGCGCCCTACCCAACGGGGAAGGCGAAGCACAGCACCGCACGCGGTCGCTCTCCTCCCGAGGCCTCGACTCCATGGTCAAGGTCGCACGCACCGACCCCCGCATCGTCGCCCCGCTCGCCACCCTCGACGCAAACCCGTGGGAGCTCAACACCCCCGACGGCGTCATCAACCTTCGCACCGGCAAGATCTCCTCACCCGACCCTGCCTCACTGCACACCCGCACCACCACGGTCGGCCCCGACTTCGAGAAGCCCGCCGAACGCTGGCTGCGCTTCCTCGACGACACCTTCAACAGCGACCCCGAGCTCATCACCTACACCCAACGGCTCCTCGGGATCTCCCTGATCGGCACCGTCCTTGAGCAGATCCTCCCTTTCGCATTCGGTGACGGAGCAAACGGAAAGTCGACCCTTGCCGACACGGTGATGCGGGTCATCGGCATCGGGGAAACGGGCTACGCCATCTCGGCACCCTCCGAAATGCTGCTCGCCTCGTCCCAGAACTCGCACCCCACCGAGATTGCGCGACTGGCCGGGGCCCGCATGGTCGTGGCATCCGAACTCGACGACGGGCAGCGATTCGCTGAGGCCCGGATCAAGCTGTTCACCGGACGCGACATCATCACCGGTCGCTTTATGCGGCAGGACTTCTTTTCCTTCGCGCCCACCCACACGCTTTGGCTCCTGGGCAACCACAAGCCTGCGGTGCGCACCGGAGGCCCGGCATTCTGGCGTCGCCTGCGTCTCGTGCCATTCCTACACACCGTGCCGGAACACCTGCGCGACCCGCACCTTGAAGAATTCCTCGTTGACCAAGAAGCCCCGTCCATCCTGGCATGGCTGATCCAAGGCGCCGCGGACTACACCGCACACGGCCTCACCACCCCGGCCTCCGTGCAGAGCGCGACCGACGAGTACCAGGGCGACCAGGACACCGTGGCCCGGTTCCTCTCCGACATGTGCACCCTCGGCCAGCCCGGCGCGATGACGATGCAGACACCCAGCAGCATCCTGCGCACCGCGTACGAGCGCTGGTGCCAGCAGGAGGGCGAGGAAGCCGTATCCGCCAAGAAGTTCGCGGCGACGCTCCAGAAGCCGCCCCACAACGTCCAGTCGAGCCGCAACAGCCGCTTCCGCTACTTCGACGGAATCCGCCTCAACGAGACCGGCGACGCGTCCGAGAGCGGGTGGTGAATGTGTCACAGCAGACCGCATTCGTCACACCGATCCGTCATCGGATCAGCCACCGCAGCTCGCTGTTCCTCGTCGGCAGTGACGCATCGGCTGCTCTCAATGACGCATTGAGTGACGCATTGAAGCAGGCAAAGCAGCAGGTCATGACGCTTGTGACGCTTGTGACGCTTTGCCGCCGGTTCCACCACCACGCGGGCGCGCGCACGCCCACGAGCCGCTCATGCCGAACTACGCGTCACAAGCGTCATCGGGCCCTCAATGCGTCACAGGCGCCCCGGAGGTCCCGATGACGACGCGCAAGATCCACCCCGGTGTCGCGGCGAAGATCGCCGCGCAGTCCGACGAGATCCGCGAACGCGTCTGTCCCCGCTGCGGCGCGCCCGTGCTGTGCGCACGAGCCGGCCGCGTCGCCGCCCTCGACGTGACCGCGGACCCCGAGCCCGTCGACGCGCTCGGCGAGATCCAGGCCCGCCTAGAGGGACGCCTCACCTGGCGGCTCATCACCACCACCCTCGGCGTCCGGCGCATCGCCTGGCGCGAACCCCAGCTCATCCCCCACCACACCACCACGGTCCTGCAAGACCACCGCTGCAAGGAGAACACGTGACCTTCACTGTCATCGGACTCGACACGAGCCTTACCGCAACCGGCATTGCCAGTTCGCAGGGCTGGTGTCGAGTAGTCGGGCACACCGATAAGAAGAAGCCCATCACTGGCCTCCCGCACGACCAGCGACTGAGCGCAATGTGCGCCGTACGCAATGGCGTTATCGCTCACATCGGCGAGCCGGACCTTGCTGTGCTGGAACTCCCAGCCCCTTCCCGTTCCGGTGGCGGTGCGCATGAGCGGGCCTGGCTGTGGTGGGAGATCTATCAGTACCTGCTGTACATCGGAATTCCGGTCGGCCTGATGTCCACCAATCAGCGAATGCTCTACGCCACGGGAAAGGGCAATGCCCCCAAGAACGTAGTTGTGGATGCTGTTGCCCGGCGCTGGCCGGAATGGGTAACGAGCGGCGACGACAACGCCGCCGACGCTGTGGTCCTCATGGCTGCTGGCCGCGACTGGCTCGGCCAGCCCCTGGCGGCAATGCCGCAGGCCAATCGGAAGGCCATCGAGAAGGCAACGTGGCCGCAGTCGGCGGTCGCGTCATGAGCGCATTCGACTGGCACGACGGAGCGATATGCGCACAGACCGATCCCGAGCTGTTCTACCCCGAAGTCGGCGGCGCAGGCGCCAGCGCGGCGAAGCGCATCTGCGCCACATGCCCGATCCGGCCGACATGCCTCGACGCGGCCATGGCCGAGGAGCGCGGCCACGAGGTCAGCCGCCGCTACGGCGTGCGTGGCGGGCTCAGTCCGAACGAGCGGTACGCCCTGGACCGGCAGCAGAGGAGCGATCCCGCGTGACCACGCAACCCGACTCGGTTCCACCCGACCCCGCACACGAGGAGACCCCGATGACCGACCGTCCGTACACCGATGCCGACCTCCGCGCCGAGGCCGCCCGTCAGCACTACAACGCCACCACCGACGCCGACTTCATGGGCATCGGTGAGCAGATGGAAGGCCGGTACGTCCGGTACGAGGTCGTCGATCCCGAGCACGGCGGTCTCATGCCGCCGCCCGGAACGCCCCGCTGGGACGAACTGGACGAGGACGAGTTCGACAAGGCGCAGCGTGCCATCGACGACCTGCTCGGCAAGGCCGCCGACGTGTCCGAGTGGGCCATCGACCTTGGCGCGGACGGCCTGGAGCCCAGCGACGGATGCCTCTCGCTGAAGGGCAGCGACAAGCCGATCGCGCGCATCTACTTCGCGTTCGAGCCCGGGATGCCCGACGAAATGCGTGCCGCTCTCGTCGAGGGTGTCGGCAAGGCGATCGCCGACGCGCTCTGACATGAGCACCCCGCCCGCCCCGCCGCCGCGCCCGCCGTGGCCCATCGACCCGGACGACCTGCCATGAGCTACTACTCCGACGACCACGTCACCCTCCTCCTCGGCGACGCCCTCGACGTCCTGCGCACCCTGCCCGACGGTGCGGCCGACTGCATCGCCACCAGCCCGCCCTACTACGGACTCCGCGACTACGGCACCCCGGGCCAGTACGGGCTGGAGGCCACGCCCGCGGCCTACGTCGAGACGATGCGCGCCCTGTTCGCCGAGGCGCGCCGCGTCCTGGCTGACGACGGGACGCTGTGGCTCAACCTTGGCGACAGCTACGTGTGCAGCCCGAAGGGCAGCGAGTCCAAGACACACGGGCTCCGCGGCCGTAGCAATCACCTGACCACGCCCGCCGGGAGCGGCGGGAAAGGCGGGGGCGGGCTGGTCGCCAAGCAACTGCTCGGCATTCCCTGGCGGGTGGCCTTCGCCCTCCAGGATGACGGGTGGATCCTCCGCAACGAGATCGTCTGGCACAAGCCCAACGCCATGCCCGAGTCTGTGCGTGACCGCCTCAGCAACAGGCACGAGCACCTGTTCCTGCTCACCAAGAGCCAGCGCTACCACTTCGACCTTGACTCGATCCGCGAGCCGCACGCAGCCCCTACGCGCAAGGCCGGGGCCCGGGCGTTCCGCGCTCGGGACCTCAGCCACGAACGGACAAGCACCGGCGTATACACCGGGCCAGACGGTCGCGGACGCAACCCCGGCGACGTGTGGACCGTGGCCACTCGCCCGTACCCGGCGGCGCACTTCGCGGTGTTCCCGATCGAGCTGCCGCTGCGCTGTATCAAGGCCGGCTGCCGCCCGGGCGGCACGGTCCTCGATCCGTTCTCCGGGTCGGGTACGACGGGAGCCGCCGCCCGGCAGCTCGGCCGCCGGTACATCGGGATCGACCTCAACCCCGCCTACCACGACCTCGCCCGAGAGCGGTTCGCGCAGGGCGTGCTCGACCTGGGAGGCATCGCGTGACCTGGCTCCCGCTCCTCGCCTACGTCCTGCTCGTCGCCACCGTGACCGGGCTCGGCTGCGGCCACCACAACGCCCCCTGGAGGGACCGATGAACACTCCCTGCCTTGCCCGTTGCGGACGCCAGCGCGTGCCTGGGAGGTACCTCTGCCCCGCGTGCTGGCGCAAGATCCCCGGCGGCACCCGGCGCTCCCTGAACCAGCGCGACAGCCGCGCTATGGCCCGACTGCGCGAGCTGCACTCGCAGCTGGTGGCCGGTGTGCCGCTCGGCGAGATCGAGGTGTCGCCGTGACGCGCGCCGAGTACGCCCGCTCCGCTGCCCTGTGGCTCCTCGGGATCGGACTCCTGTCCCTCGCCACCCTCTACGCCCAGATGGCCCTGTGGCCCCTCTCGGCCGCTCTCGCCCTCGGGGCGGTCCTCTGCGTCAACACCGCGCTGTACGTCCATCACGCGGCCAGCGAGCGGGCCGCATGGGCCCAACAGGCGGCGCAGCTGGGGCGGATGGTGCTGCTGCCCGAACTCGACGCGGCGGTCCCGGACTGCCCGTGCTGCCCGCCGGAGGGACGGTGACCGGCCAGCCCCCGCCCTGCCTGTGGGCCAACGAGGGCTGCTACTGGTCCGACGCAGACCAGTACTGCCTCTGCTTCGACGACGACCTCGACCCCGACATCCCACCCACCCGACCCATGGTCGACGTCCCAACCGGGGAGTACCTGTGACCGAGACCCAGCGGCGGTACACCGCCGACACCATCAACGACGCCGCCCTCGACGCGCTGTACGCCGAGCGAGACGTCCTCGCGTCCGACCTGGCCGAGCTGACCAAGGCGCGCCAGCACGGCGCGTTTACGTTCTGTGGACACAACGTCGGCCACGTCACCGTCGCCAAGCTGGCAACGAAGATCGCCGAGAAGCGCGAGGCGCTGGCGCAACGCGCCGAAGCCGTCGAGTACGCCCGCCGCATGGAGTCCGAGCGGAACCAGTACCTCGCCCGGCTGACGGAAGCCGCGCAGCTCGCCGCCGAAGAGCGCGACCGCGCGCACGCTGCCGAGATCGCCGTCGCCCGGCTCCTCGCCTGGTGCGACGAGCTCGACGCAACCATGCGGAAGATCACACTTGAACCGACCGCACAGCACCCCGTAGCCGTCCTCATCCGCCACCACCTCGCTGATCCGGCGGCCGACTCGTGAGCCGCCGCCGTTACCGGCCCACCCGCGCCCGCGCCTGCACCGGCAAGCAAGCCCACGCCGACAGGGGCGCCGCCCTCGCGCAGCTCCACTCGCTGAAGCGCGCCGACGCCGCTGTACGCATGGCGCCCTACGCGTGTCCGTTCTGCAGCCTGTGGCACATCGGCCACCGGCCAGGCAGCAGAAGCCGCAGCTGAACACACGCGAGGGGCGCGCCTCTTCGACCTCCCCAGGCCAGGCGCGCCCCATCCGGTGCGATCACCGTACCGCCCCACGCACCCGGAGCACACGATGACCACCACCCGCGCCGCCCTCTACCTCCTCGCCCTCCGCTGGGCCGACCTCGCCAACACGCTCGGCACCCCGAGCTCCCACGCCTGGTACGGCACCGGCATCCGCGCCCACCTCGCCGAGGCCGAGAGCACCGACCGGGACGACGCGGCAGCCCTCCGCGCCCTGGAGCGCTCCCCCGAGCAGATCGGCGCCCGGCCCACCCCCATGCGCCTCGACGTGTACGAGGCGATGCAGGAGATCACCCTCGACATGCGCGAGTGCGCCGACGTCCTCGCCACCCGCATCCAGGTCGCGCCCATCGTCGCCGCGCCCTACGGGCTCGTCCTCCCGCCGGCCAAGGCCGCCCGCCGTGCTGCCGAGGCAGCCCGGGACGCTGCCGACCCGCGCCGGTGGCCGATCGGCGCCCCACTCCCCATGGAGACCGCCACGGCCTGGATCGCGGCGCGGGTCAGCGGCGCGCCGGGCCCGTTCCGGTTCCTCGACCACCGCGACCACGAGATCGTCTGCGGCTACCTGCGGACCGCCCTGTGGCGGGCAGAGCAGGCCCTCGACCGGGGCGTACACGTCTCGCTCACGCTGGCCCAGCCGTGCCCGCAGTGCGGCGGCCAGGTCACCATGCGAGGCGTCCGGGCGGCCTGCGGCGGATGCCGGGCCTCGTGGACCGCGGGCCCCGTCGCCGCGTAGGGCAGCGCAGAGCCCCCGCCCATCCTCGGGCGGGGGCTCGGGTGTGCGCGGCTACTCCTCGACTGGCGGTCGCATCAGATCCGTGCGCTGCCCCTGCCGGGACCTCCGCGTGGCGAAGTACGGCCGGGCAAGCCGGTAGTCCACCGCCTTCGACCGGCCGATGGGGACCACCGGCGGGAAATCCGGATCAGTCTCGGCGATCTTCGAGACGCGCTGATGGGTGATCCTCTCGACCACCCCGTCCGCGACCAATCGCCGCGCCAGCTCACGAAACGACACCATGTCTGGCCCTCCTTCGGGCTCGGCCATGGGCACCATCTTCCCTGACCTCATTGCCATATGGCAACGAGGTCACTACCGTGGGTCGGGCAACAACAAAGCCCCCGGCCGGAGTTGCAGCTCCATATGGCCGGGGGTGCCCACCCCCAGCGATCACAGGAGCAGGCGACATGGAGCCTACCCAGCGCACCATCCCCGAGGCACCCCCCGCACAGGCCGTGACCACCGCGCTCACCGCCATCGCTGACCGCCTCACCCGCGTCCGGCCCTCCGCGCCCATGACCGAGGACACCCGCCTCGCCCGTGCCTGCGCGCAGAGCGTCGAACAGTTCGGCTTCGGCCCTGCGGCGGAGACGCTGGAGCGTCAGCTCCTCGCGGTCATGCCGCGCGTCGGCGCGCCGATCACCCGCGCCGAGTACGCCCTGCGCCTCCGCAAGATCCCGGTCCCGGGCGGCCCCCGATGATCCAGCCCACGGCCACCGCCGCCCGCTGACCCGCCGACCGACCCGGCCGCCAGCACACCGGCGGCCGGGCCACCCCTGGAGCACCTTCATGAAGCGCCTCGACGCCTCAACGGCTCTCGCCGCCGGCGCCGCCCTCGTCACCGTCGCCCTCACCGCAGCCGCGTTCTGGCTTTCCTACGAGCACCTGCACGACATCGCTGGCCTCAACGGGCTCACCGGTTCCCGCGCATGGGCGTGGCCCGCCACCATCGACCTGTTCATCGTCGCGGGGGAGCTGCTCGTCCTGCGCGCCTCGCTGCGCGGTGCAGTCGACTGGTGGGCAGTCGCACTCGCTGCAGTCGGCTCCCTCGGCTCCATCGCACTCAACGTCGCCGGAGTCGGCCGGGGCGCATCCGTCCTCGAATACGTCGTCGCAGCCATCCCGCCCACGGCTGCACTGATCGCATTCGGCGCACTCATGCGGCAAGTGCACGAAGCTCTGCGCGCACCGAGCGCGACTGCGCACGTCGCCGAGCCTGCATCCGTGACGTTCGAGCGGGCCGCCGCCGAAGCTGTCGACCTTGCCCTGCCGGATGCACCGCCACTGCCCGCACTCCCGCCCGCAGCGGGGGCCGCAACCGCAGCCGAATGCGCATCCGTTGCAGACCAGCCCGCTACCGACGTTGCCGAGCTCCACACCCCCGATGCCGACGCCGAGCTGCTCGCATCCGCACTCGCAATCAACGCAGCCGCGCTCGCCGAGACCGGCCGACCCGCCTCGCTACGCCAGCTTCAGGCCGAGCTACGCATCGGCCAGCGCCGAGCGCAGCGCATCCAAGCCGCCCTCCCGAGGAGTGCATGATGGCCGACCCGCAGCCGCTCACCGGCCGAGTGATCCCGGCGGGCACCCCGCTGCCCGTACCGGCTGCACCGCCCGCAGCCCCACCCCCGCCGCCGTTCGTCGCCGCACCCTGGCCGTGGCCCGACCCGCCCGCCCCGCAGCCCGGCCCCGTCGAGATGCGCATCGTCGTCGACGTCCTCCAGCGCGAGCAGGCGCCGCTCGTCGTGCCGCCCGCGCCGCCGCGCTGGGACTGGTCGTGGCTCACACGGCTGCTCGGCGTACGCACCCTCACCGCGGGTGCCGCCGCCGTCCTCCTGCCACTCCCGCCCGACGGACACGGGCCCGTCGCCACCTGGTCCACCGTGCTGGACACCTGCCGGACCGAGGCCAGCATCGGCGGGGCGTACGTCCTGGCGGGGCTCGGCCTCGGGATCGCCCTGCTCGTACACCAGCGCTCGCACGGCTGGTGGGCGCGCCTACTGCTCCTGACCGCCCTCATCGGCGGCACCGGCGCGATGGGCTGGTACGACCCGATCACCCTGGTCACGGGGGTGCGGCCATGAGGACCGGACTCACCTTCGCGGGCGCGCTCCTCGTGCTCGCGGTCGCCTACATCAACCTCCGCACCTGGTACCGAGGATCACGCGACCCCAAGGCGCTCATCCCCTTCGGCTCGAACTTCTTCCTCGGCGCCCTGGGCACCATGTGCTCCGGCGGGCTCCTCGGCTGGCTCACCGGCCACTCACCCGCGATCGCCAACCGGGCCGGAGCGAAGTCCGTCGGCGCGATCACCGGCGCCAGTGCGGCACAGCCCGTCGCCCCTGCACACCTCGGTGACCTCACCCCCGAGGGAGGCGGCGTGGTCTTCCTCGCCACCGTTGCTGCCATCCTCGCGTTCAAGGCGTACGGCAAGAACGACAAGAAGCGTTCGATCGGCGGCCTGTTCTGCGGCTCGGCGTTCTGCGTCACCGCTGCTGCAGCAAGCCTGCTCGACTGGCTGCCGGGCCTCGTCAACGAGAGCGGCGCCCAACTCGCCGCAGCCATCCAGGGGGCAGTGTGAGCCGCCTCGAACGCGCCGCGTCCCGCCTCGTGCGCGGCGCCGCGCTCCTCGCCCGCCGTATCACCGACCGCGCTGCCGCGTGGGTGCGCGCCGGGCGCCGCCGGGATCTCACCGGATGGCAGGCCGAGCTCGGCGTCTGGCTCCGCGCCGCACTGCTCCTCGCCGGACTGTGGATCCTGTGGCGGATCATCCGCGCCGCGCCCGCCGTCCTGTGGGGACTGGTCGTGCTCCTCAGCGTCGCCGCGTGGCGCTCCGGCCGACCACTGCGCCCCGGCCCGGCACCCGCGGCTGCCGCCGTCGAGGAGCCCCTGCCCGAGGCAGAGAAGGGGGCGCCGCCGGTCATCTCCGACACCGAGCTGTACGACCTGATCCGGGAGGTCGCCGGGCGCGGGAAAGGCGCCCACCTCTCCACCCTCGCCGAGCGGCTCACCGCGACCACCGGTCGGGGCTGGACCACGGCCGACGTACGGGCCGCCCTCGACCGGGCGCAGGTGCCCGTGTCCGGCAGCGTCCGGGGCGCCGACCGCCGGGTGTCCACCGGGGTGCGTCTCGACGCCCTCCCCGACCCCTCTCCGGCCCCGCCTGTAGCCGGGCCCGTAGCTGTAGTTGATGCAGGTCAGGATCCAGCTACAGGCGCAGCTACAACTACAGCTACAGCCGAGCTACGCGAGGTCGCGGGGGTGCGGATGGAGATCCGTAACGACCCCGAGCAGCCCGCGCGCACGCACGTCCGAGTGATCAAAGCGGGCCGCCGCACGGCTACCCCGGACTCCAGGAGGGCCAGTGGTCCGTCATGACGACTGGCTCCGGATCTACGACAGCAGCCCCGTGGCCGACGTCAACACCAGCGCGCCGTACCGCAAGGAGACCAGCTACGACGGGGCCACGTGGGAGTTCCCGCGCGAGATGACGGGCGAGCATTTGCGGCTCGACATGACGGAAGCCCTCATCGCCGGTTGCTCGGTGGAATGCCGCGACGGCGCGGTGATCATCCAGAGCCCTTACCCCGTCGGCGGGTTGATCCGCTACACGCCGACCCACTGACCCCGGGGCGGCCGACAGCTGCCAGGCATCCCGGCCGCCCCGGTCCCTATCCCACACACGAGACAGGACCGTCATCATGGCACTGCGCAAGACCATGCCCGCAGCCCCCGAGACCCGCCCCGACCCGAAGCACGAGACGACCTACCAGGCGAGCAGGGGCGGGCACTACCCGCCGCAGGACAAGCCGGTACCGGGCAAGCCGCGCACCACGTAGTTGCATCACGGACGATCAGGCCCCATCATGGGCCGCAGATCCGGCGTGCCCGGAAACAGAAGCCCCGCCACCGCGCGGGGCTTTGCCGTGTCAGGCGCCAGGCCCCCGACGCCACGGCCGACCCTCACCGCCAGGCCGCAGCACCACATCCGGATCCGGACCCGTCCGCCGACGCCGAGACGTCGCCGCCACCGCGCCCACGATCAGACACGCGGCCGGTAGCAGCAGCCACCACCAGCCCTTGATCACTGCGGCGAACACCAGCACCATCCCCGCAGCGAACACCCCGACCGCCGCGCCCGACTCACGCTCCGCCATCACAACCCCCTTGAGCTCAGGGCGCACACGGTACGGACGGGAGGACGCCATGCCCAGACGTACAGCGTGGAAGGTGTGCTCGACACCCGGCTGCCCTGAGTTCACGGACCAGGGTGGCCGCTGCCCCGAGCACCGAGCCGAGGCAGAACAGCGACGCGGCACCGCACGCCAACGCGGATACGGACGCGGACACGAACGCCGCTTCCGGCCCGGTGTCCTCGCACGAGACCCGGCCTGCGTCTGCACTGAGCAGGGCCACGCGCACAGCTCACCGTGCGGCCAGCCCTCCAAGCACGCAGACCACTGGCCCCTCGACCGACGCGAGCTCGTCGCACGCGGCCTCGACCCCGACGACCCGCAGCACGGACGCGGACTCTGCGGCCCATGCCACAGCAGCCACACCGCCAGCGCACAGCCCGGAGGATGGAACCAGTGAGCGACGCACGAGTCGTACTGCTCAAGCCCGGTGACGTGCTCGTCCTCGGCAACCTCGGCTCGATCGACACAGCAACCGCGCTCAAGGCCATGGAGGAGATCAAGACCACCCTCCGCCTGGCAGGCGTCGCCGCGTTCCAGGGTGACATCGACCTCGCTGCGGTCGCCGGGCCCCAGTCGATCTCCGGGCCAGACACGACCGGCGCACTCGGCCCTCCAGAGTCACCAGCCGAGCCACTGACCACGGCACCGGACACCAGTAGCTCAGAGTGACGATCCTGGCCGCCACCCAGGGGGGAGACCCCCGACCATGATCGCCGCCAGGACCGCCGGGGAGGTGGCTCCCAGGTTTGCCGGGTTCAGAGCCCCGGTGATCATGCTCCGCCGCCACGCAAGGTGACGGCATTGACGCCGCGCAACGCGGCCATCCGAGGTGATCAACATGCCGAAAGGCGGTGCACGTTCGAGGTCCGGCCCGGCGCCCGACCCCGAGGCGCTGCGACGCGAGCGCGACGCCGGCGAGTGGACGATCCTGCCCGCTGAGGGACACGAGGGTGCAACGCCCGAGTGGCCGCTCACTGAGCAGACCGACCGCGAGGCCGAACTGTGGGAACGGCTCTGGGGGATGCCCCAGGCGTTCATGTGGGAGAGGTGCAGCCAGGAGATCGAGGTGGCGCTGTACGTGCGGCGACTGGCTGAGGCGGAGTCTCCGGACGCCTCGGTGGCGGTGGGCACGCTGGTGAGGCAGATGTCCGACAGCCTTGGGCTGACCACGCCTGGCATGCGGGCGAACCGGTGGCGTATCGAGCGGCCCGCCGAGGACGACGAGACAGCAGCAAGCTCTACACCGACCATCGCGCCGACTTCGGCGCGTGCCCGGTTGAGGGCGGTGGCCGGTGGTAGCGGCTGACGACGGCACCTGGTCGCTCGGCTTCCCCACCCTGTTCGTCGTCCCGGACTGGATCACCCGGCACTGCCGACTCCAGTCGGTCGGCGGCATCGACCCGGAGCCGAAGCCGTTCGAGATGTACGACTGGCAGCTGCGGATCACGGCCAACCTCTACCGGGTCAAGCCGGAAGCACGGCTCGGCCAGCTGTCGACGGCGTTCCACTACCGGCGGGTGCAGGCGGTCGCCCCGCAGAAGTCCGGCAAGGGCCCGTGGGCAGCGTCCATCGTGGCCGCTGAGGGCGTCGGCCCGGTCCTGTTCAACGGGTGGGCACGCGGCGGCGAGCGTTACCGCTGCTCGGATCACCGTTGCGGCTGCGGCTGGGTGTACGAGTACGAGCCCGGCGAGCCGATGGGGCGGCCGTGGAACAAGCCGTTGATCCAGATCACGGCGACGTCCGAGGACCAGACTGACAACACGTACCGGCCGCTTCAGGAGATGATCCGCAACGGGCCGCTGTCGGAGATCATGCGGGTGGGCGAGCAGTTCATCCGCCTTCCGAACGACGGCCGCATCGACGTCGTCACAGCCAGCGCTCAGAGCCGCCTCGGCAACCCGATCACGTTCGCCGCCCAGGATGAGACGGGCATCTGGAACGACAACAACGGCATGACCAAGGTCGCCACGACGCAACGGCGTGGCCTGGGCGGCATGTCAGGGCGCTCGCTGGAGCAGACGAACGCCTGGGACCCGACAGAGACCTCCGTTGCCCAGAAGACGGCGGAGACCAAGGTCAAGGACGTCTACCGGTACCACCGGCTCCCGCCGAAAGACCTGGACTACGCGAAGAAGCCCGAGCGACGGAAGATCCACACCGCTGTGTACGCGGGCAGCCACCACGTCGACCTTGACGCCATCGAGGGCGACGCCGCCGAGCTGATGGAGAAAGAGCCGGCGGAAGCTGAGCGCTTCTACGGCAACCGGATCGTCGCCGGTATGGGCACCTGGATGCCGCAAGACCGCTGGGACGCCCGGGCCGCCCTGGAGACCGTGGCCGACGGCTCGACCATCGTTCTCGGCTTCGATGGCAGTGACGTGGACGACTGGACGGGCCTGCGGGCGGAGACGCTGGACGGCTACCAGTTCACGCCGACCTACGGCGACGGCCTGCCGTGCATCTGGGATCCGGAGGACTGGGACGGCCAGGTGCCGCGGCTGGAGGTCGACGCCGCGGTGGATGAGCTGATGGGGCGCTTCAACGTGGTGCGCATGTACTGCGACCCGCCGTACTGGACCAGCGAGGTCGCGGCCTGGCAGGCCCGCTACGGCGAGAAGCGCGTGACCGAGTGGCAGACGTACCGCGTAGTGCAGATGCACGCGGCATGCGAGCAGCTGCTGACGGACGTCACCAAGAAGGACAGCACGTTCCGGCACGACGGCTGCGAGACCACGTCCATCCATGTCCGCAACGCCCGCAAGGCCGCGCGGCCCATGAAACGGTACGTGCTCCGCAAGGCGACCGCCTCTCTGAAGATCGACGTTGCCGTCATCTCGGTCATCGCTCATGAGGCCGCCAACGACGCCATCGCCGCCGGACTCGCGAAGCCCCGGAAGCCGTCTCGAATGCTCGTACTGGGATAGAGGGAGGTGCACAGCGGTGGACCTCACCGAAGAGGAATGGGCGACGTACCTGTCTCGCTGCCACGATGCGGAGCTCCAGGAGCTCCAGCAGCTGAACAACTACTACGAGGGCAAGCAGCCTCTGTCCTACATGCACCCGGAGCTGCTGAAGGAGATCGGCGACCAGATCAAGCAGGTCGTCATCAACTGGCCGCGCCTGGTGGTCGATGCCGTTGAGGAGCGGCTCGACGTCGAGGGGTTCCGCTATCCGGGGTCCGACACCGCCGACAAGGAGCTGTGGCGGATCTGGCAGGCCAACGGCATGGACGAGAAGTCGCAGCAGGCGCACGTCGATGCGCTGGGCATGAAGCGGTCATTCCTCATCGTCGGCACGAACGCGAACGACTCCGGCACGCCGCTGGTAACGGCGGAGTCGCCACTTCAGATGCACGTCGACTACGACCCGGGCACACGCCAGGTCCGGGCTGGCCTGAAGCGCTGGAACGAGATCGACCCGTACACCGCAGCCACCCGAGACCGGTACGCCACGCTGTACCGGCCAAACGCGACGGTGCACTTCAAGTCGGCCGGACCGGGCACCTGGACGGTCATCGACCGCGACGACCACATGGTGGGCGACCCGTTGGTGGCGGTCCTTCCGAACCGGGGGCGGCTGCTGCTGCCGGGCGGCGCGAGCGAGCTGGCCGACGTGCTGCCGATCTCGGATGCCGCCTGCAAGATCGCCACGGACATGATGGTGTCCGCCGAGTACCACGCGATGCCGAGAAGGGTCGCGTTCGGCTTCGACGAGGAGGACTTCACCGACAAGGACGGCAACCGGGTCTCCGTGTGGTCGCGCCTGGCCGGCCGGATCTGGGCCACGGCCAAGGGCCGCAAGGAGGACGGCGCCGACGTCATCCAGTTCCCCGAGGCGCAGCTGGCGAACTTCCACCAGACAATCGAGCTGCTGGCGCGCGTGACGGCCGCACTGGCCGCACTGCCTCCGAACTACCTGGGCCTGGCCGCCGACGATGCGGCGAGCGCGGACGCGATCCGCTCCCGGGAGACTCGGCTGGTCAAGCACTGCGAGCGGAAGCACAAGCCGTTCGGCGGTGGCTACGAGCGGATGAACCGGCTCATCATGCGGATCCTGGAGGGCGGGTGGGACCCGAAGTTGCTCCAGTTGGAGACGCTGTGGCGGGACCCGTCGACCCCCACGTTCGCGCAGAAGGCGGACGCGGCGGTCAAGTTGCACGCGGAGGGGATCGTGCCGACCGAGCAGGTCCGCGAGGACCTGGGCTACACCGCCGGGCAGCGGGAGCGCATGCGGCAGATGGATGTGGATGCGCTGGACCGGGCGGTCGGTGGCGATCTGGCGGCCGGGTTCGGGCCGAAGCCGGGCGCCGTGGCCGATCCGTCGGCACCGGTCCCTACGGTGTAGCCGATGGTCTCCGCAGAGACGCGGGACATCGCTCTCGATCAGTACCGGCGTCAGCAACGCATCACGCGGCGGGCCGCGAACCGGGTTCAGGAGCTGTGGCGGCGGATCGACCGCGGGGACCTGACCGGGTCGTGGCAGCAGCTGGCGCCGCTCCTCGTGCAGGCGGTCGTCGAGGCGCAGACGGCGTCGGCGTCGCTGGCGGACTCCTATGTGGAGGCGGTGGCGGACGCGGAGGGGGCATCGGGCTCGGCGGTGGGCCGGGTCGTTCCCTCCGCGTTTGCGGGTATCGCCTCGGACGGGCGTCCGCTGCTGTCGCTGCTCTACCAACCGCTCATCAGCTGGAAAGCGGGGATGCTGGCCGGGCAGTCGATGCAGGACGCCGCCCGGTCGTCCCTGGCCCGTGCCTTGATGATCACGTCGACGCAGGCGGCGGACGCCGGGCGCGGTGCGACGGGCGCCGCTATGGCGGGGCGCCGCACGATCCAGGGCTATGTGCGGGTGGTGCAGCCCCCGGCGTGCGCGCGCTGCATCATCCTGGCCGGGAAGGAGTTCGGGTGGAACTCGGGCTTCCAGCGGCATCCGCGCTGTGACTGCATCCACCTGCCGACCACGCTGATCGCGCGCCGCCAGGACCGGCGCGGGTTCATCGACCCGCAGTCCTACTTCAACCAGCTCAGCCGCGCCGAGCAGGACCGCATCTTCACCGCGGCCGGGGCTCGCGCGGTCCGAGACGGCGCGGACCTGGCCAGCGTCGTCAACGCGCGGCGCGGCATGTACACCGCGGACACCTTCGGCCGACAGCTGGCTGCGACCCGCGAGGGCACGACCGTGCGTGGCGAGTTCTTCCGCTCCGAGCGGCGCCGTGACATCGCGCGCGGCCGGGTGCCTGCCAACATCGGCCGCCAGTACCGGCTCCGCACCCCGCGGCTCATGCCCGAAGAGATCTACCGGATCTCCGAGAGCCGGGACGCGGCGGTCGCGATGCTGCGGCGCTTCGGCTACCTGACCTGACCCGGGCGCAACGCTCGGGTCCCGACTCCTGCAACGGGAGCACCTGATGAGCACACCCCCCGACCCGGCCACCCCGCCGACCCCAGCGCCCACAACCGGGCCGCCCCCCGCCACCGACCCGCCGCCCCCTGCGCCAGCCGGGCCCGACCCGGCCACCCCGCCAGCCCCGACCGATGATGATCCGCCGCTCGGACCTGCCGGGGAGAAGGCGCTGGCGGAGTGGAAGCGACGGGCGAAGGAGGCGGAGGAGACCCAGAAGTCTCAGGCCGCGAAGCTGCAGGAGTTCGAGGACGCACAGAAGAGCGAGGCGGAGAAGCTCGCCGATCGGGCGGCGGCCGCCGAGGACCGCGCGACCAAGGCGACCCGCATGGCGGTGGCCGCGAGGGTTGAGGCCCTGGCGGCCAAGACGTTCGAGGACCCCGAGGACGCGATCGGCGCGCTGGACCCGTCGAGGTTCATCGACGCGGACGGCAACATCGATAGGGACGCCATCCAGGCCGAGCTCGCCGCGCTCTTGGAGCGCAAGCCGCATTGGGGCAAAGCGACCGGCCCGCGGCAGCCGAAGCCTGATCCGGCGCAGGGCCCCCGCCCTGACGGGAAGCCGGGCGACGTTGAGACGCAGATTCGCGAGGCGCAGGCCAAGGGCGACTGGCGGACCGTCGTCTCTCTCCAGAACCAGAAGCTCGCCAACCTCAAATGACCATCCGGGCAGGCATAGAGGCCGCGCCCAAGGCACTGTAAGGAGACCCCATGTCTGGGATCACCGCTCTGGGCACGACCTACAACCTGCCCAACTACACCGGCATCCTGCACCAGCTCACCCCCGACGACACACCGTTCTTCTCGGCGATCGGGGGCCTGACCGGCGGCGGCCAGACCACCGCGAAGGAGTTCGAGTGGCAGGTCTTCGACCTTCGCGCGGCAGGTCAGAACACGGCGCTGGAAGGGCAGGACGCGCCCACCGACCAGAACCGCGTCCGGGCGTCCGTGGACAACATCACGCAGATCCACCACGAGACGGTGGGCGTCAGCTACACCAAGCAGGCCGCGGTTGGCGCGCACTCCGGGCTGAACATCGAGGCCACCAACCCGGTCCGTAACGAGCTGGACTGGCAGATCGAGGCCATGCTCAAGCAGATGGTCCGGGACGTCGAGTGGTCGTTCATCAACGGCGTCTACCAGAAGCCGACCGACAACACCACGGTCCGCCGGACCCGCGGCCTGCTCTCGGCGATCAGCACTAACGTGCAGAGCGGGGGCACCGCGCTGGGTTCGGCGGCCGGCGCCATCTCGACCGACGCGTTCACGCTCAGCGCGCACGGCCTGGTCCTCAACGACCAGGTCACCCTCGACACCATCGTCAACCTGACCGGCATCTCGGCGGACACGCCGTACTACGTCGTCTCTCCGACGACGAACACCTTCAAGCTGGCGGCGACCAAGGGCGGCGCGGCGATCGACCTCACCGGCGCGGACGGTACGGCCAACGTCACCAAGCTTGCCGCGGTCTCCAAGGCCGCGATCGACGGGCTGCTTCAGGCCGTGTTCGACAACGGCGGGATCATGGAGCAGGACACGGCCACCCTGATGGTCGGCTCCACCTCCAAGCGCGGCGTGACCGACGCCTACGCCAACGCCTACGGCAAGTACCAGGAGATGAGCCGGAACGTCGGCGGCGTGAACATGCAGACGATCGAGACGGACTTCGGGCGTCTGAACATCATGCTCAACCGGCACATGCCCAAGCACAAGATCGCCGTCGTGTCCCTCGAAGAGTGCATGCCGGTGTACCTGGAGATGCCGGGCAAGGGTCACTTCTTCGCCGAGCCGCTCGCCAAGACCGGCGCGAAGGACCGCACCCAGCTGTACGGCGAGGTCGGCCTCAAGTACGGCAACGAGCGCACCCACGGCCTTCTCACCGGCCTCGTGGCCAGCCTGTAGGAGGGAGGGACGGTGGCACTGGCGACCCTCACTGACCTGACGAACCGGCTGGGCCGGGACCTCACCGAGGTCGAGGCCCGCCAGGCCCCCGCGTTCCTCGACGACGCGACAGCCGTGATCCTGGACCGCTTCCCGCAGTACGCCACCACGCCGACGGCGGTGTCGACGAAGGTGGCCTGCGCGATGGTGCTGCGGGTGCTGCGCAACCCGAATGGGCTGCGGCAGGAGGGCATCGACGACTACTCGTACACGGTCGACTCGTCCCGCTCGACGGGCGAGATCTACCTGTCCGAGTCGGAGGCCGAGGAACTGCGGCCGGTGAATCGGTCGGCGTTCACGATCGTGCCAGACGCTCCGGTGCCGGCGTCGTGAGCGTCGACGGGGCCCTAGCGGCGGGCCGCGCAGCAGCCGAGGCGCGGATGCGGGACACGGTGCGGCTCTATAAGCAGGATCAGGGCGGCTTCGACCGCACCACGGGGACCACAGTGCCGGGCCAACAGCACACGCTGTACACCGGCCCGGGACGGCTGAAGGGCGCGGGCACCGTCGGCGAAGACGTCGAGTCCGGCGAGCGGGACGTCCGCACCCTTCAGTACGAGATCGACTTGCCGTGGGCCACCGTCCTCGTGGGCGGGCAGCGGCTGCTTCCCGGGGACCGGGTCGAGGTGCAGGCCTCGCTCGATCCGCGCGCGGTCGGGCTGGTGCTGTACGTCCTGGACGCGGTGGCCGGGGCGCAGACGACCGTGTGGCGGATCAGAGCGGAGGACAGGGCATGACGGCGAATCCCTTTGACATGACGGACGTGCGGCGCCTGCGGCTGTATCTGGCCCGGTCCATCCCGATCGTCCGCCGGGAGACCCGGGCGGTCGTCACCCGAGGGGCTCTGAACATCAAGAACGACTGGCGGTCCAACGCGCGCGCCACGGCCCGCAAGCACGGCAAGCTGTACCCGCGCAGCATCAGTTACGACGTGCGCAGATTCGGCCCCGACCAGCTGCTCGCCGAGATCGGCCCCGACAAGGGCGGCCCGCAGGGCGCGCTCGGCAATCTGCTGGAGTACGGCAGCGCGAAGAACCCGCCGCACCGCGACGGCGGCCGTGCGCTCGATGCCGAGCTGCCACGCTTTGAGGCGCAGATGGCTGAGGTCCTCTCTCGCGGGCTCGCGTGGTGGTGAGCGGTGACCGTGCCTACCGTCCTGCCGCACGTCGACGCCGTCGAGACGGCACTGACCGGCGCTGGCCTGACTGTGTACGTCGGCGGCGCGCCCACCAGCGCGGGTTGGGTGCCGCCGGATCGCTTCGCCGTCCTCTACCCCGATCCGGGGCGCGCCGTCCGCGAGTCCCTCGCTGACACCCGCTCCGACTTCGAGGGCGTCGTCACGGTCACCTGCGTTGGAGCCGACCCCGAGCGGGCGCTGTGGGTGGCCGACAAGGTCCGGTCCGCGCTCGCCATGCCGCTCACGGTGGCCGGGCGCGCATCGTGGCGGCCCGAGGACCGCGGCGGCCCGCCGCTCCAGCGCGACGACGACCTGGTCCCGCCGCTGTACTTCCTGCCCGTCGAGTACTTCCTGAAGTCCATCCCCGCCTGACCCTGATCGGAGACCCCCATGGCCACCCTGTCCACCCAGGTCGTCGCCCTCACCGGCCTCGCCCCGACCTACGGCGCTGCAGCCGGTGGCGGCGACAAGTCCGAGTGCGGCGAGCGGCAGTTCGTCCACGTCAAGAACGGCGGAGGCTCGCCCGTCACGGTCACGCTCACGACCACGGCGGCCGTGCGCGGCCAGACCGTCGGCAACGTCACCGTGTCGGTGCCCGCGTCCGGCGAGCGCATGATCGGACCACTGACGCCGGACCTGTTCGCTGGTGCGTCCGACGGACTGTGCGCCGTCGGCTACTCCGGCGTCACGTCCGTGACCGTCGCCGCGCTCCGCATCTGACCCGCCCCCGTCCGACCGCCCGCCCCGCCAGGGGCTTTTTTCATGCCCCGAGGAGGGCCCCATGTCTGACCTGATCAGCGACGGCAAGACCAAGGTCGTATGGCTGACGACCGTGGCGAACATCAACGCCCCCACTACGAGCGAGCTCAACGCGGGTACCGACTTCACCCCCCGCATCACCCCTGACGGGCTGAAGCTGGACCCGTCCACCGCTGACGTCGACACCTCGTCCCTGGCGAGCACCTTCGACACGAAGACCGTGGGACGCGTGGGCTTCGACGCCGAGATGACCTTCAAGCGCGGCTCCACCCCCACGGAGGACGCCCCGTACACGACGCTGAAGTACGGCGTCTCGGGTTACTTCGCAGTGCGTCGGGGCATCGACTACGCCACGGCGTGGGCCACCGGCCAGAAGTGCGAGGTCTACCCGGTGATCTGCGGCGAGCCGCAGAACGTCTCGCCGGCCGCGAACGAGGTCATGAAGTTCATGTCCCCGATGAAGGTCACCAGCCCGCCCGCGACCGCCGCGACGGTGGCCTGACGTGCCCGACATCAACAAGATCCTGAAAGCCGCGAAGCCCCGCGAGCGGACGGTGCTTGTCTGCCTCGACGGGGCGGCGGCCGGTGAAGTCGAGGACCTCCAAGAGCAGCTCGCGCGGGTCTCGGCGGACTGGGAGCCCTCGGACATGACCGAGGTACACCCCGGCCGGGCGGTCGCGGAGAAGCTGCGGGCCGCGACGGAACGGGCACGGAAGTCTGAGGCACCGTTCCGCCTGCGGTACATCGGGGACCGGGCGTACACGGACCTCGTCGCCGCCCACCCGTCGGAGGATGCTGAGCGGCTCTTCGACGAGACGACCTTCACCCCGGCGCTCATCGCGGCCTGCTGCGTCGACCCGGTGATGACGCTGGAGCAGACGCAGGAGCTGTTCGAGGTCATCAACGGCGCCGAGATCAAGAAACTGTTCGAAGCTGCGTGGGACGTCCATAACGGGGCTGGTTCGGCGGGTTTTTCGCTCGCCGCCTCCGCACTCCTGGCGGCCCTTGGCGGCGAGAAGTAGAGACGGCTCGGGCCTGGGGCGTGCCCCGGTCGGTGTTCCTGGGCCGGGTCGTCGCCGAGGGTGAGCCGCTGTGGACGGACGAGGACCGGGCGTGGGCGCTGGCGCTCGCGCAGGTGGAGGCCGACCAGTGCCCGGAGTGTGGAACGCCCTGGTCTGAGGCCACTGACCAGAAGAACGAGTTCGCGTACCGCGCCGAGCTGATCAAGTGCCACGCGTGCGCGGCCAGTGCCCGGGCGGTCCGGGCGCACCAGGACGGCGGCGGCACCAGCGACGGGCTGCACGTCCACATCAAGCACAGCTGAACAGGGGGTGAGCCGCCATGGTCACCCGTACCGTCACCGTCCGGCTCCGCGCGGACATCAGCCAGTACAGCCGCAGCATGCGGCAGGCGTCCGACAACACGTCGAAGCTGACGTATGCGGGTGCGGCGGCCAGCGCGGCGCTGCTCGCCGGGTTCGCGGCTGCTGCGTCCGAGGCCGCGAAGTTCGACAAGGCGCTCAGCAACGTCCGGTCGGTGTCTGGCGCGAGCGCCAAGGAGATGGCCGCGCTGCGCGCGGCGGCTCTCGACGCGGGCAAGTCGACCGCGTTCTCCGCGATGCAGGCGGCCGACGCCGAGGCCGAGCTCGCGCGCGCGGGCGTCTCGGTCGCGGACATCACCGGCGGCGCCCTGAAAGGCAGCCTTGCCCTGGCCGCGTCCGGGCAGATCGACCTCTCCGAGTCGGCGGTGATCGCCGCTCAGGCGATGAACACGTTCGGGCTGGCGGGCGAGGACGTGTCACACATCGCGGACGTCCTCGCCGCCGGCGCGAACAAGTCGGCCTCGGACGTGCACGGGCTCGGCGAGTCGCTGCGGATGGGTGGTCTCCTCGCGCACCAGACGGGCCTGTCGCTGGAGGACACGGTCGGCGTGCTATCCGCGTTCGCCGACCACGCGCTGATCGGTTCGGACGCTGGTACGTCGCTGAAGACGATGTTGCAGCGGCTGGTGCCTCAGTCCCAAGAGGCCCAGGACGCGATGGACAAGGTGGGTCTCTCGGCCTACGACGCGCAGGGCAATTTCGTCGGGCTGTCGGAGTTGGCCGGGCGGATGAAGACAAGCTTCTCGAAGCTGACGCCCGAGGCCAGGAACTCGGCCATGGCGACCATCTTCGGCTCGGACGCGGTCCGGTCGGCGACGATCCTGTACGAGCTCGGCTCCCAGGGGATCGACAAGTACGTCTCGTCGGTCAACGACCAGGGCGCGGCCCAGCGGATGGCATCCATCCAGATGGACAACTTGCAGGGCGACTTGACCCGCCTGCGGGGTGCCATTCAGGTTGCCCTGATCGAGGGCGGGACGGCTGCGAACGGGGCCCTCCGGGGGATGGCGCAGTGGGCCACCAACGTCGTCAACGCCTACAACAATCTCCCGCCGAGCTTGCAGCACGCGGTGACTGGTTTCGCGGGGGTGGGCGGCGCCGTCGGCCTCGCCGTGACGGGGCTGTTGCTGCTGATGCCGCGCATCGCGGCCACGCGGACCGCGTTGGCCGCGATGGGTGTCACAGCGGCCACGGCGCGGTCGGCGATGATGGGCCTGGGGCGCCTGACGATCGTGGTGGGTGCGCTGGAGGCGATGTCCTACGCGAGCCGCCGGGTCGGCAAGATGTTCGAGGACACGCCGCCGAGCGTGGCCAAGCTGAGCTCCTCGTTGGTGGACCTGGCGCAGAAGGGCAAGGCGAGCGGCGAGACGGCGCGCGTGTTCGGCTCGGACCTGAAGGGGCTCGGCGAGGACGCGGCCCGGATCGCGCACACGGGTGCCCTGGACCGGGTCGGAGACTCGCTGTACACCATCACGCACTTGGGGTCGGACGCCCCAGAGCTGGAGCGGGCTCGGAATCGGATCAAAGATCTCGACGAATCGCTGTCCTCGCTCGTGTCGGGCGGGCATGCGGATGTGGCCGCAAAAGCGTTCAAGGAGATCACGACCGCTGCCGAGGAGCAGGGCACGGGCGTGGAGAAGCTCAGGTCCTTGCTCCCGGGCTACGCGGACGCGCTGGCCAACACGTCCGTCGAGCAGAAGACGGCAGGCAAGACGCAGCAGGAGCTCGCCGACACGGCGAAGATGAGCGCGGAGGAGCTCAAGGACCAGACCTCGGCCGTCGAGAAGCTGACCGGTGCACTGAAGAGCCTCAACGGCATCAACATCGACGCGGCCGAGAAGGAGATCAGCTTCCGCAAGTCTTTGGCTGACATGACCGAGGCGGTCAAGGACAACGGGCACAGCCTCGACGTCACTACCGAGAAGGGCCGCAACATCAAGTCGGCGTTCCTGGACGCGGCCCAGGCCGCCATGGCGCACGCCGAGGCGGTAGCCCAGCAGAAGGACTCGGTGGACGCGGGCAACCAGGTGTTGGCCAAGGACATCCAGGCTCTGCGCGACACCATGGAAGCGGCTCACTTCTCGACGGACGCAATCGATCAACTGACGGCTGCCTACGCGCAGCTTCCCGTCTCGAAGGAGACGGCGGTCAAGGCGCAGACACAGGGTGCGCTCGCAGACCTCAGCGAGGTGCAGAAGAAGCTCGCCAACACCAAGGGCAAGAGCGTCACGGTGAACGCGTTGACGCGCGCGGCCGAGCACGCCCTCGTGAACTTGGGCTTCCAGGTTGAGCACATGAAGGACGGCACGGTCCAGATCACGATCCCGACCGGCGGGCCGCGGGCCGCGGTCGGCACGATCCAGAACTACGTGGACTCGGTGCGCGGCAAGAGCGTGTACGTCAATATCGTCACGACGCACACGAGCACCGGCAGCACGGTGGCGCACGAGGGCGGCAACTACGCCCGCGGCGGTCGAATCCGCGGTTACGCGGGCGGTGGGAACGTCGTCCAGTACATGCCGTTCGGCGGGGCGGTGTACGGGCCAGGGACGGGGACGTCGGACAGCGTCCCGTTGTGGGCGTCCAACGGCGAGTACATGATCAAGGAAGCCGCGGTCCGCAAGTACGGAATCCCCATGTTCGACGCGCTCAACGCCGGACGGTTCGCGTCGGGCGGTCTGGTCGGGGTGACGTACACGCCGACCGGTGCGCCGATGCTCGGGACGCCGACGGACGCCAAGGGACGCTACGACGACCTCACGGGCAAGCTGAACGACGCGTGGAAGACGCTGTCCAAGACGATGGCGACCGCCCGCGACCGGGCGCGGGACCTGCGCGAGGCCGAGGCGAATCTCCGCAAGGTGCGCTCGCACCGCCACACGGAGAAGCAGCTCGAAGCCGCCGAGAAGAAGCTCCGCTCGGCGCGCGAGGCGAACACCAAGGCGACGCAAGCCGTGACCGGGGCGAAGAACAGCATCTTCGACCTCGACAAGCAGCTCGGGCTCGCGCACGGGGCGAAGACCCCGAGCGGCTTCAGCTTGACGGCTTACTCGAAGCTCCTCGGCGACAGCCTGCGGCAGACGACCCAGTGGCGGGCGAGCCTGGACCGGATTCAGGCGAGAGGAGGGACGGAGGTCCGGGACATCCTGGAGCAGATGGGTGAGGACGGGTACGCCCTCGTGCAGACCCTCGCCCGGGCCAGCGACAAGCAGTTCAAGGACATCGTGGCCAAGCTGAAGGCCACGGCAGGCGTTGCCTCGGCGAGCCTGGCCGACTTCACCAAGCAGGTCGGGGCGGCAAACAAGACGAACGCCCAGTTCGCCGCCGACCTCCAGAAACTGGCGGCTCAGGGCTACGGGGACCTGGCGCAGGCCCTCGCGGCGATGGGCGGCCCGGACGCCGAGAAGCTCGCCCACGAGGCCGCTACTGGGAAGGCGGGCGCGGTGACGGCCGCGAACAACGCGGTCAAGCAGAACGCCGCGGCCCTGTCCGGCGAGGACCTGGCCAACGCGCTGGTGCTGCTCACCACCCTGCGGTCCGGTCCGAACAAGAGCTTCGCGGACCTGATCGCCGCTGGGCTGGATGTGGCGACGATCCGGGCGCTGGTGCCGCGCATCATGGCGCAGATCAACACGCTGCCCACGGCGAACAAGAGCCGCTTCCTCCAGCAGTGGGCGGGGCAGGGTGGCGGGGTCGCGATGGCACGCGGCGGCATCCTCACCCAACCGTCCGCGGTCCTTGCGGCGGAGGCCGGGGACGCCGAGTCGTGGATCCCCATCAACAGCAGCGCCCGGTCGCGGTCGTTGCTCGCGGCCACGGCCCGGCTCATGGGCTACGACGCGAGGCCGGCGGGTCGTTTCGCGGCGGCTGGCTCGGCGGCGCCGGTCGTGCAGCACGTGACCCGGCACATCGAGGTGCACCTGCACGGGGCGAAGCAGTCCAGCGCCGAGCAGGCGGCCGACGTCGCCAGGCACCTGTCGTTCGTCAGCTGAGAAGGGCGGGTGATCGCGAGTGGCATACATCCCGGGTGCGACTCTCGGCGGGCGCCGGGCGGACCTCGGCGCTGTCCCTCTGGGAGGAGTGGACAGCACTGGGGTGGCCTGGCATCTCCAGGAGTTGGAGGGCTGGGACAGCGCGGAAGTGCGGGCCGAGTACCAGACGCGTGAGGCGGACCACGGGACGTGGGCGGATCCCGTGTATCTGGGGTCCCGGCCGATCACCCTCGCGGGGAAGATCGAGGCGCCGGACCTGGCGACGCTGGATGCGGCGATGGAGCAGCTGCTCGCCGCGGTCTCGCTCACGGACACGACGCTGACGGTGTACGAGACGATCCCGAAGCAGGCCACCGTCCGCCGGTCAGGCAAGGCGCTCGTGAGGCCGGTGTCGGATCGGATCGCGGAGTTCAGCGTGCTGATGACGGCTGCGGATCCGCGCCGCTACGCCGCGAACTTGCAGTCAGGCACGACCGGCCTTCCGTCGACGACGGGCGGTCTGGTTCTACCGGCGGCGCCGCCGCTCACGATCTCGGCGACCACGGTGTCCGGGGTGATCCCGGCGCCGAATCTCGGCTCGATCGCGAGCAGGCCGGTGTTCATCATCGCCGGGCCGGTGACGCAGCCGCAGGTGCTGGTGCAGGCCCCGGACGGCTCGGTGCGGGTTCTCTCGTACAGCCAGTCGCTGCTGTCGGGCGAGCAGCTCGTCATCGACACGATGGAGCACTCAGTCACCCTCAACGGCAACGCCTCGCGCCGCCGGTACCTGTCGATTCCGCAGGGCTGGCCAGAGATCGCGCCCCTCTCGACCTCCACGGTCCAGTTCGCGGCCGCCGTCTACAACTCGTCCGCATCGCTGACTGCGCAGTGGCGCTCGGCGTGGCTCTGAGGAGGACCCGTGGCTGATCCCACGTGGGAGAACACGATCACCTACGACGGGCTGGAGCTCAGGAACTCGGACGCGATGCTGCTCATGTCCGACGGCACCGCGCTCGGCTCGCGCGGCGGCGTCCGGCCGGGCGACCCGGGCCTGACGGTGACGCTGGCCGGTTCCACGATCAACGTGAGCGCGGGCGTCGCGGGCGTGCCCTACTCGGCTCAGGGCGTGTACCGAGCAGCGCTCCCCACATCGACGAGCCCCGGGTCTGTGGCGGCCGCGCACGCGACGCTCGCCCGTATCGACCTTGTGTACCTGCGAGTGTGGGACACCGACGTCGACGCGTCCGGCCTGCGCAAGGCCGAGGCCGTCTACCTTCAGGGCACGGCCGGGTCAGGGGTGGCGCCGACCCCGGCCGGGGTCCAGATCTACATCCCGCTGGCCACGATCAGTGTCCCGGCGTCCGGCGGCGGCTCCCCGTCGGTGTCCACGGCGGTCCGCCCGGTCACGGTGGCGCCGGGCGGGATCCTCCCGGACCCGAACACTGCAATCACCGGCGCGTACACCGGGCAGTACCGGGACAACACCACGAACGAGGTGTTGGAGCGGTGGACACCGTCCGCGTGGGTGCCGTACCCGAAGGCGATCGGCGGCATCGCCCCGTTGTCGCTGTCGTCCGGGTCCTACACCGGGCAGCGCCGGGACCGCTCCGACGGTGGCATGGACCGCTGGTCCGGGTCGGCGTGGGTGGCGAACGAGCTGTCGATGGACTGGACCGTGCTCACCAGCATCGGCACGTACAACGCGACGGATACGTGGTCCGGGGCATCGTCGATCCTCGTCGCCAGGATGCGGAAGTTCTTCGAAAGCGGCACCGAGGTGTGGGAGTTCGAGGGCGCTGCCACCTCCACCGCAGCGCGCAGCAACTCCCTGGTGGTCACCTTGAACTCGGGCTACAGGGTCGGCAAGGAGCGCGTCTTCATGACTGCGGGCATCGGCTCCCGGACCGCGTGCCGGATGTCGTTCACCCCGGACGGCAAGGTCACCCTCAACGTGTTGTCGCCCGAGACCGTGACGAGCGTTTACTTCGACGGGATCCGGATCACCAGCCCGCTGCGGACCGTCTGATGACCTTCGCTATCGAGTCCCTGTCGGCGACGCCGTCCGGGATCCCGCAGACGCCGTATGAGCTGGACTGGTACGCGTGCGATCTGCGCACCGGCGCGATCATCGCGGAACTGCCCTCCCTCACACCGTCCGGCACGCTGTCCCGACGCCTCGGCACCCACACGCAGACCAGCTTCGAACTGGCGCTGTCGGGTGCGCCGGCCGACTGGGAGGCCGCGACGACACCGGGCCGGACGCTGCTCGTGGGCGTGGACCGCCTGACGCAAATCCCGCTGTGGCCGGGCATCGTGCTGCCCCGCGAGGGCGGCTCCTCCACGGTCGTGCAGCTGGACGCGGTCACCCCCGAGGCGTACCTGGATCGCCGGTTCACGGGGGATCAGGCGTTGCTCGCGCAGGATCAGGCGACGGTGATCACATCGCTGATGAACGCGCCGCTGACCTCGTTCGGGCCGCCGTTCGTGATGGACGCCCCGGCCACCGGGGTCCCGATGAACTTCAGCGCGCTCGACTCCGACGACCGCACCGTGCTGTCCGCGATGCAGGAGATCATGAGCATGGACGGCGGCCCCGAGTGGCTCGTCGACGTCGCCTGGTCGGACAGCACGCACACGGCATTCACCCTGCCGGTCCGCGTCCGCCCGAAGGTCGGGATCCAAAGCACGCTGCCCGAGGCGGTGTTCGACTTCCCCGGGAGCGTCTCCGACTACCGGCTGCGCGAGTCCTACGAGTCCGGGAAGGGCGCCACCGTCGTGCTCGCGCGCGGGGAGGGCGAAGGCCTGGCGCGACTGTCCGGCGCCGAGCAGATCGCGGCGGACCTGGAGGCGGCGGGCTGGCCGCGCTGGGTGCACCGCTTCACCCCGGCGTCCGGGATCACCGACCCGGACCAGCTGACCGCGCACGCTGCGGCCGCACTGGCCCTCATGCGGACCGGGGCGCGGGTGTGGACCGTCGAGGCCACCGCTTCGCGCGCGCCACGTCTCGGCCGGGACTGGGGCATTGGGGACACGATCCGCCTGGCCATCGAGCGCTCGCCCCGGCATCCCCAGGGCGTGGATGTGACGGCCCGGGTGTGGTCGTGGGAGCTGGACCCTGGCGCGGACATGCTCCGCCCGATCCTCGTCGAGGAGGACTAGATGCCGACCGCAGGCGACATGGTGCCGGGCGGCACGAGTGGTCTCGCACGCCGGGTGGCGGCGCTGGAGCGCGAGCTGCGGGAGCTGCGGGCCGCGCGGCGTCTGGAGTCGGCGAGCGTCACCAACGGCAGGTTCAGGGTCTTGAAACCCGACGGCACGACGATCGTTGGCGTTGGCCAGTGGCCGGACGGGGAGT
The DNA here is from genome assembly GCF_055570295.1 of Streptomyces sp. NPDC031265. Taxonomy (NCBI): domain Bacteria; kingdom Bacillati; phylum Actinomycetota; class Actinomycetes; order Kitasatosporales; family Streptomycetaceae; genus Streptomyces; species Streptomyces sp. NPDC031265. The sequence goes on along the minus strand of NZ_JBVIHM010000003.1, from coordinate 122,957 downwards.
ACGGGCTGGAGCTCCGCCGCCATGACGGGTCGCTCGCGATGAGCGTGTCCGGGCAGGGCCCTGACTTCGACGACATGATCCGGGTCCGCTCGCGCAGCGGCAACGTGATCGTCATGGACGACGCGTACGCGGACAACTTCCTCGGCCGCCCGTTCATCCCCGTGCCGATGAACGCGGGCATCGCGTTCACCAATAGCTCCTGGTCGACGACGCATTCCGGGGTGTGGTGGCGGCAGCACGCCGTGTTGGATTTCGCGATCAGTGTGGCCGCGCCCGCTTCGACGACTGCACAGATGCGGATCATGGCGTGGCTTGGCGGGGTGCTCACACAGCTGGGGCCGACCGTCACCGCCACGGCGACCGAGCAGTTCTCGTACTTCCGGGCGGTGCGTGCCGACTTGGAGCCAACCCAGCACGCGGACCAGATCTCGATCCTCGCGCAGGTGCAGCGGACTGCTGGCACAGGCACCTGCTCGTCGTGGTGCCACGGCGTGTGGGGCTCGAACACCTACGACGCCACCGAGGCGTAACCCTCTCCCGCCCCGCGCCGGTTTCTGGCCGGGGCTTTCCTCTGCCCTGGAGGCGACCATGCCTGACCTGTGGATGCCGGGCGCCGAGCGCCACGACATCGGCGACCACGCCCCTTGCGACTCGGGGTATCCACCGAAGGCGATCGCCCACATCACCTGGGACAAGAACGCCACGGCAGCCGCCCCCGCCGACCACATCAGCTTCGAGTCGCTGGTCAACTACTTCACCAGCAGCGGCGCGAGTAGCGCCCCGCACATCATCTGGGACCCGTTCACGGGCCAGATCGCCCAGCTGGTCCCGGCCGACTCCCGCTCGAAGTCCGTCGTCGACACGGCGGGCGGCACCCGCACGAACCGGGCGGGCAAGGTCGTGATCCAGATCGAAGCTGTGTTCTTCCCGTACACGCGCTGGGGCGGCCGGGTCTACCCGCGGCTCGTCGACACCCCGTGCAAGGGCTGGCCGGAGCTGCACGCGTGGGTGCGCTCGTGGGGCGTGCCGGACGTGTGGCCCATGGGGCGGCCGGTCGACTTCACCTCGCACCGCAGCGAGTCGACGTGGGAGTCCGAGGGCGGCTGGTACGCCCACGCCCACGTGCCCGAAAACGATCACCAGGATCCCGGCTCGTGGCCGGGCTTCACCACCACGTCCGAGGAGGACGACATGGCACTGACTGATGCGCAGGCCAAGATGCTCGCCGAGATCCGGTCTCTCGTTCAGTTCGGGACGTGGGGCTACAAGGGCGACGGCGCCTTCGACGCATGGGCGCTGCTGAATGCGCTGTACCGGCAGGCCCTCGCGCAGGGCGCGGCGCTCACTGCGCTCACGAAGGCCGTCGGCGATCTGCACTCCGGGGTCGACACTGCGACGCTCGTCGCCGCCGTGCAGAAGGCCATCGCGGACGCGGTTGTCGACGTCGACGTGACCGTGCATGACGCGACCCCGGCCATCACCAATGACCAGGGCGCCCCGCCCGCCATCACCGCCTGACCGGCTCTGCGGTCACCCTCACAGAACGGATCTGCCCATGACCACCTCTTCGTTCCCCGGCGCCGGCGCCATCGTCCGCACTGGCGCCACGTACGCCCGCGACCTCGCCGAGCGCACCGCCGCCACTTTCGTCGTCGCGGCCTCTGGCGTCGGCATTGCCGCGGGGCCCGCCGACATGTTCCACGCGAGTTTCTGGCAGACGATGGGCGCGGCGGGGATTGCCGCGTCTGGGTCGCTGCTGAAGGGGATGCTCGCGAGGGCGTTCGGCGACAAGAACAGCGCGAGCACGCTCCCGGGCGTCTGACCGATCGGAGTAGCACGTGCCCGACGAGCCAACCCTCGGGGAGATCGCCCGACGCTTCGAGGACCGGCTCGCCGACGTCCGCGAAGACATCCAGCAACTCGGCCGCCGCATGGACGAGAAAGTCGACCAGCGGGTCTACGACCTCCGACACGAGGCCCTCGCCACGCGCGTGACAACGCTGGAAGCGCTCCGCGAGAAGGACGCCGAGCGGATCGTCGCGACGCGCCGCTGGCTGATCGGCGCGGTAATCGTGCCTGTGATCGGGATTCTGTTGCCGGTCATCCTGTTGCTGACTCTGGGAGCGGGGTCGTCGTGATGCGGTCTGCGATCCGTACCGAAGAGCGGCGGCGACAGCGCGGCGACGTCTGGACGGTCGCTGGGGCTCTGTTCCTGGGGATGGTTCTGGGGGGCATTCTGCTGGCGATCGTGCAACTCCGGGCGGAGCTCCGCACGTCGAACGAGGCCAGGGACGCTCTGGCGCAGCAGGTACAGCACATGGGTGGGAATCCGGTGGCGGGACCTCCGGGGAGTCGTGGCCCGGCGGGTGAGGGGGCGGTGGGGCCGCCGGGTCCGCAGGGCGAGCCAGGCCCGGTCGGGCCGACAGGGCCGGTGGGTGCGACCGGCCCGCCCGGTCTGGTGGGAAAGGCCGGCGCGACGGGCGCCGCGGGCACCTCTGCGACGGGACAGCCCGGGGCGGACGGTGCCGTCGGTGCCGCGGGCCCGGCTGGTCCTGCCGGTCCGGCTGGCCCTGCGGGGCCTCCCGGGGCGGACGGCCAGGATGGCCGCGACGGCGCCGACGGCGCTCCCGGCCGGGATGGTCAGACGTGCCCGGATGGATACAGTCTCCAGCCGCCGCCGTCGGATCCGGATGCGCTGGTGTGCCGCCGGGACGCGGCGGCGCCGTCGACACCCGCCCCGAAGCGGCAGGGCCTGTTGTCGCTGGGTCTGGATCCGTACCGCAGGCAGTACGTGTGAAGACGCCCCCTCTCGCCTTCGGGCGGGAGGGGGCGCTTTCGTGCGTCCGGAGTCAGTCGTCGGGGTGCTCAATGCCGATCTCATAGGCGATCTCCCACCGCACATCGGCCACGGTGATGTCCGCCGTCTCGACCGGCCGCCCCTCCACGTCGTAGTACGTGCGCTCAATCTCCGTGATCAGGTCGCCGACGGAGATGCCGAGCAGGTTCGCCTGCTCCTGCGTCGCCCTCGAAGGACGTGGCACCTCGACGGCCGTCTCGATACGGACGCCGATGGACCGCATCCGCTCGACGACACCAGCCCCGGCGTGCGGGCCCATCTCCGGCAGCACGATCGGCGTGCCATCCGTGACCGCCATCGGCTCCCACGACTCCGAGAGTTGGACCGGCATGCCGTCGGCGAGGAACTCATAGCGCGTATGCACAGTGAGGTCGCCCGGTTCGATGGCGAGCCGTTCGGCGATGTGCTCCGGAGCGGGCACCCGCGCGGTGCTGCGGGACTCCCAAGTACCGGCTCGGCCCTGCTCCTTCATGTCCGCGCGGAACGGGCTACCGCCGCGGCGTTCACGGTGCCGGGAGCGGACCATGCGCAGCCGCTCGCGTGGCCGGCGGACGTAGGTGCCGGATCCTGCCCGGCCCTCGAGGAGTCCCTCGATGATGAGCCGCTCCATGGCGCGCTGGGCGACGCTCTGCCCGACGCCGTACTCCTCGGCGAAGCGCGCGCGGCTGGGCAGCTTGTCACCCACGCTCCACTCGCCCGCCTTGATGCGGTCACGCAGAGCGTCGGCCACCTGCAGGAAGGGCGTTTCGCGTGGCATATGCGCAGCTCCGAGCGTTGTACGTCGACATTGACAAAGCTAACCCATCAGGTCAAAGCTGAATACTCAGCCTCACGAAAAGTGACAGGCTGATCACCAGGGGAGAGCTATGTCCGCCGTGCCTCCACATGCCGTCGCCCTCGCGGGCATGCTCGCCGCTGCCACCGAGAGCGAGCCGCGCATCGAGGAGACCGCGGACCACATCCGCATCGAGGCCGACCTCCCCGCCGCGATGAGCAACACCATCCGCGGCACCATCCTCACCACCCTTGGCGCCGCCGACCGGTACGGCCACAACCGCACCGGCGACGGCGACACCGTGTGGGCCGAGATCGACCGGAGGGCAGAGCAGTAATGCAGACGTGCAACTGGTGCGGCGACGACTCCGACGAGGCGATCGCCATCGGCATCGCCCACGCGAACTCCGGCCCCGGCTGGACCATGTACGCCTGCCCGCCGTGCAAGGCGTCACGGCGGCTCCTGCCGCTTGACCAGCACCCGGCGGACAGCTGGGGCTTCCCGCGCTACGACTACGCGGCTACGGCCGCCCATTGAGCCCCCGTCCCGACCGGAGCACCTCGCCAGGAAACCCGGCCGGGACGGGTCACCACCCATCCATCACAGAGGGAGGCATCATGCAGTGTTCCAGCTGCGGCCAGACGATGACCAGGACGCAAGACGGCTGGTGGATCTGCTACCCGTGCAACACCAGCCAGCCCGGATAAAGGATTCGTGATGTGTCCGCAGTGCACTGCTCCGCTTGCCCCGGTCGGCTCCGACTGGTACCGGTGCGGCGCCTGCGGATACGAGATCTCCGAGGACGCGCACCGGCTGCACCTCGAGCTGGTCGCCGCGTTCGACTCCGACCCGGACCTGTTCTTCGCCCGGGTCAAGGAACGGCGCGACGCACTACGGGCCCTTGAGCCCGTATGGCAGCGCACCCGCTAGCCCCCTGCCCGCGCTCAGTACCCCGTTCTGCGGGTGCGGGCAGGGCCCGAGCCCCGGTCTGTCTACGTCCCCGTCGCGGACAGGCCGGGGCCACTGGGGGCTCGCGCCCGGTACCTGACCACCGACGCCCGGCTCTTCCTGGACGAGATCCCGGATGCGCATGTGCTGCCTCGGATGTACGACCATGCGCGGCGCGCCGCGCAGTGTGCTCTCGGCCTGGTGGACTGCCTGCTCGCGTGCGATCCGCAGGCGACGCCCAGTGAACACGGACGAGAGCGGTAACTGCGGGGCCATGGACTGATGGGCCTGTCTCGGTCGCTGCCAGTCGCTGGCGCGGCCGGGGCTACGTCCCAACGAGCTCGGCGAGTGGGACGCCGATCGCGTCGGCGATGAGGAGCAGGGAGTCGAGGAGGGGCGATGCGTGTCCCTGCTCGATGCGGTTGTATGTGGCCCGGTCGATGCCGGTGCGCATGGCCACCTGCTCCTGCGTGAGGTTCCGTTGGAGCCGTGCGGCTCGGATGCGGTCCCCGATGGCCCGGCGGCGGGTGAGTACCCAGTCGGGCGGTGGGGTGGAGCGTGGCACCTGCCCACGCTCGCGGCTGCATGATCAATTGTATGTAGGGCAGACCCTACATAGATTTGTGATCTAGAAGTACTTGTACCTTCAATCGAATCTGTGTTCCCATGACTGCCGAGTAACCCACTGAACCGACCCTTCCGGTTTGGCCCCCCAGGCTGCCGGGAGCGGTCGGCGGCGCCCCTCCTCCGGGAGGGGCGCCGTCATGTTCCCATCGGTGCGGATGCCCCTGACTGCACTCATCAGCGCGCCTGGCTGCACGATCTTCAGAGCCCCTGTTCCCATGGGAACAGAACGGGGAATCCAGCGACATCGGGGCGCATCGAGCGTCACCGAACTACACCCATCTGTCCGGGTTTTGGGCATCGCCGCAGGTCAAACGGGGGTCAATTATCTGGTTACGGTCCCGAATCGAGCGCTCGATGATCAAGGCCCTGCCTGTGCTTTCAGGTGGGGCCTTGATCTGTTTCGGGGAGTGGGAACAGTGCGGGAACAGGGTCGTGCGCAACTCGGGATCAGTGCAGCGCATCGATGGCCGCACAATCAAGGCGCGCGCTTCAGCTCCGTACACAGCCATGCTTTGAAGCTGCTCGAAGGCTTTGAGGTACAGAACGATCTCGCTGGGCTGGGTGACGCGGACGCGAGCGGACAACAGCTCCACTGACACAAGGGTGTCGTCGTAGACGTGGAACAGCTCCTGTGGCCACAGAAGGCGGTCGCATGTTCGTCGCCGACTACGGCGGCGACCACACCAGCTACGCGCACGCCGACTGCGCCGAGGCGGCCGGGACCGGGGTGATCTCGCCGTGATCGACCGGGCAGCAAGTGCCATCACGGACTGGCTCGCCTCCGCGCACGGCGTGCCGGCGCAGGCCCGGCGGGAGTTCGATGTGGGTATCGCGCTCGTGCCGACCGGCACCAAGTTCGACGCGATTCGCCTGCCCGCCGACGTCGTCCACGCCGCAGCGGGCAGCAACGACCCGGACGCCGTCGCCGTGTTCCTCGTCGAGGTCCTGGAGGACGGAGCGGTCATCCACGACGCGTACGGGGTCGGCGTCTGGTACTACGCGCTCGTCCCGCCGGACACGTACGCCGACTGGCGGGTGCCCGGCGTCGAGTGTCTGGCGCCGGGGACGTGCCTGGGGGTGCCGCGCGTCGACCTGACCGCCCGGCCCGGCCCGTACCGGGCACTGCCGCCGAGCACGGTGGGCAGCGTGTGCTCTGCGCGGGGCGTGGCCGACCTGACGGCGCTCGGGCAGGCCAGGCTGCGGCGGACGCCGACGGCGGAGCGGACGCCGTGAGCCCCCGCTCGGTGATCCGTTACGCGGAATGGGTGCTCGGCACGGACACGGCCCCGGGCGTGTCCGGCCCGATCTGCCTGATGGAGTGCACGACGTGCCTCGACGCCTCCCCGCCCTCCGACACCAGCGACGGACCGGAGGGCTGGGTGATCAAGCACACCGCCCGGCATCACGACCACGGCGGCTTCCGGGCCCTGGTGACCTCGTTCGCCCGGGTCACCCCGGCCCCGGGCAACTCCTTGTACAAGTTGTACACGGAGTCGGCGTCCCGAGGTGCCGCCGACTCCTTGCAGTAGTCGACCATTCCCGTCCCGCCACGCCAGGCATGATCAAGGCCCCGTCCGCTCGGCGCGGGACAGGGCCTTGGTGGGGACGTGCGGCTCTGGGTCAGAGACGGTGCATGCGGGTGTAGGGGCTCAGGATGCGGGCGCGGCGGGAGCCGAAGTCGACGAGCATCGCGACTCCGTCCTCGACGCCGACGATCCTGCCCAGGCCGAACTGGTCGTGGGAGACCCGGTCGCCCAAGGCGAAGGTCTTGGCCTGCGGGTCGACCGGAGCTTTGAAGGGACTGGTGGGCAGGTGGCGCCTCGGCGCGGACGGCTGCGTCATGGTCTTTCCAGTATGCGCCGTCCTCGCCCATTGCACCGCCTCTCCTCGTCTCGGATTCGACACGATTGCCCCGCGAGCCCGTCGGAACGCTGCCGGAACGCCGTCCGAAGGCCGTCAGAAACGCCCTCGGATGAACTCGTACGAGTGACTCGAACGAGTGAACGGCAACGGCTCCGGCGCCACCCCCACGGGAAGCGCCGGAGCCGTCGGTCCAGCGGGCTCGCTCAGCGGCGTCGTACGGTCCTGGGGCGAGTCCAGGGGCGGGTCGTACGGATTCCTACGACAGGTTCCTACGACGTCTGCAGCGGGCGGATCGCCGTCGGCGCGTGCCCCGGCTCCGTCGCCAGCTCCTCGAACTCGTTGATCGCGTCGATCTTGGCGCCCATCGAGATGTTGGTGATCCGCTCCAGGATCGCCTCGACGACGACCGGGACGCGGTACTCGGCGGCCAGCTTCTTGGCCTCCTCGAAGGCCGGCAGCAGCTGGTCCGGCTCGGTCACGCGGATCGCCCTGCAGCCGAGGCCCTCGACGACCTTGACGTGGTCGACGCCGTAGACGCCCAGCTCCGGGGAGTTGATGTTCTCGAACTCCAGGTTGACCTGGAAGTCGATGTCCAGGCCTCGCTGGGCCTGGCGGATCAGGCCCAGGTAGGAGTTGTTCACGAGGACGTGGACGTACGGGATGTTGTGCTGCGCGCCGACGGCCAGCTCCTCCAGCATGAACTGGAAGTCGTAGTCGCCGGAGAGCGCGACGACCGGGGTCCCCGGGTCCGCCGTGGCGGCGCCGAGCGCGGCCGGGATGGTCCAGCCGAGCGGGCCCGCCTGGCCGCAGTTGATCCAGTGGCGCGGCTTGTAGACGTGCAGCATCTGCGCGCCCGCGATCTGGGAGAGGCCGATGGTGGTGACGTACCGCGTCTCCGGGCCGAAGGCGCGGTTCATCTCCTGGTAGACGCGCTGCGGCTTCAGCGGGACGTTGTCGAAGTGCGTACGCCGCTGGAGCTGCGCCTTGCGCTCCTGGGTCGAGGCCGCCCACGCGCTGCGGTCGGGCAGCTCGCCCGCGGCCTTCAGCTCCTTCGCCACCTCGACGAAGAGCGTGAGCGCGGCCTTGGCGTCGGAGGCGATGCCGTAGTCCGGCGCGAAGATCCTGCCGATCTGGGTCGGCTCGATGTCGACGTGGACGAACTTGCGGCCCTTGGTGTAGACGTCCAGCTCGCCGGTGTGGCGGTTGGCCCAGCGGTTGCCGATGCCGAGGACGAAGTCCGACTCCAGGAAGTTCGCGTTGCCGTAGCGGTGCGAGGTCTGCAGGCCGACCATTCCGGCGTTCAGCTCGTGGTCGTCGGCGAGGATGCCCCAGCCCATCAGGGTCGGGATGACCGGAACACCCGTCAACTCGGCGAATTCCACGAGCAGTTCGGACGCGTCGGCGTTGATGACGCCGCCGCCCGCGACGATCAGCGGGCGCTCGGACCCCAGGAGGAAGCCGAGCGCCTTCTCGACCTGGGCGCGGGTCGCGGACGGCTTGTAGACCGGCAGGGGCGCGTACGTGTCCGGGTCGAAGTCGATCTCGGTGAGCTGGACGTCGATCGGCAGGTCGATGAGGACGGGGCCGGGGCGGCCGGAGCGCATCAGGTGGAACGCCTGCTGGAAGACGCCGGGGACCTGCGCGGCCTCCAGGACCGTGGTCGCCGCCTTCGTCACCGGCTTGGCGATCGAGGCGATGTCGACCGCCTGGAAGTCCTCCTTGTGGAGCTTGGCGACCGGCGCCTGGCCCGTGATGCAGAGGATCGGGATCGAGTCGGCGATCGCGGAGTACAGGCCGGTGATCATGTCGGTGCCGGCGGGGCCGGACGTACCGATGCAGACGCCGATGTTCCCCGCATTGGCCCGGGTGTACCCCTCGGCCATGTGGGACGCGCCCTCGACGTGGCGGGCCAGCGTGTGCTTGACGCCGCCACCGGCCTTGAGGGCCGCGTAGAAGGGGTTGATCGCCGCGCCCGGCACGCCGAACGCGTTGGTGACGCCTTCGCGCTTGAGGATCTCAACTGCCGCTCGGGCAGCGGTCATACGAGGCATGGAGTGCTCCTGCTTCGGCCTGGCGGATCGGGCTCTGTCGCGCCACCTGAGAGCCGTGATTCCGTAATGCGGAAGTTTAGTTCTGCTATATGGAAGAAACATAGGGGGCGTACGCAGGCGCGTCAAGGGATCCCCGAAGACGCCTCCCGGGCGAGCGCGGGTGGGGGACGATGGACCGTACGGGCGGCGAGCACGGGGTGGACGACATGGGCATCGACGGGACCGGCGGAGCCGGCGGCAATGGCGGAACGCAGGGACCCGGCGGGCCGGAGTGGCGCGGCGGGGTGCCCGGTGGCGGGCTCGGCGGGGCCTGGCACCCGGGCGGGGCCGACAGTCCCGGCGGCGCCGGATACCCCGGCAACCCCGGGCACCACAGCGGAGCCGGGCACCACGATGACGCCGACGGCCCTGGACGCTCAGGCGGGGCCGGATACCCGGGCGGCCCCAGCCACCGCACCGGACCCGCGTACCCCATGGCCGGGCTCGGGCGGGAGACTCTCGTCGTGCGGTGCCCGGTGTGCCGGCGTGAGCACCGGTACGCCGCGACCACCTACCCCTGCCCCTGCGGCGCCCCGCTCGCGCCGCCGCTGCAGCGCGGGGGCGCTCCCGAGCCGATCACCCATCGCACCTGGACCGAGGACTGGGTCGTCGTGCGCTGCGACGCGTGCGGGCGGCAGGACCAGTGGCCGCAGCCGGAGCTGGGGTGCTCGTGCGGCACGGTGCTGCGGATTCCGGTCCGGCCGGTCCCGGCGCCGCCCGCCCGGCTGCCGGTCCACATCCCGGTTCCGCCGACCGCCGCGCCCCCGCGCCCGGCGTTCCGGCCGGTGACCATCCGTACCGCCCGGGACGCGGTGACCGCCGCGGCGCTCTATCTGAAGTGGCTCGGCTTCCGCGATGTCCTGCAGTCCGAGGCGCGCCCCTCCCCCGGGATCGATCTGCGCGGCCCCGGGCTGGTCGCCCAGGTCGACCCGACGACGCGCCCGGCGTCGCTGCGCGCGGTGGAGTGCCTGTGGCTGAACGCGCTCAGCAGCTCGGCCGTCGGCGTCTACTTCTCACTCGCCGGGTACACCAAGGACGCCCGGGCCCGCGCCGACGAACTGTCCATACCGCTGTTCGTGATGGACCTGACGGGCGCGCCCCAGCCGGTCAACGACGCGGCGGACGAGCTGGTCGCCACCGGCCCGTAAGCCGCAGCCCGTAAGCCGGGACCCCTGAGCCGGGGGCCCACCGCACCCCCGCGCCCAGGCCCCGCCCCCTACTCCCCGTACCCCTCCCTCAGCTCCACCTTCCGCACCTTCCCGCTCACCGTCATCGGGAACTCCGTCAGGATCCGCAGCCGTCGCGGCACCTTGTAGTGCGCCAGGCGGTCGCGGCAGAACGCGGCGACGTCCTCCGGCGTGGGCGGGTCCTCGGGGTCGCGCGGGATCACGCAGGCCAGAATCTCCTCGCCGTACTTCTCGTCGGGCACGCCCACCACCTGGACGTCCGCGATCTTCGGGTGGGCGTAGAGGAACTCCTCGATCTCGCGCGGATAGACGTTCTCGCCGCCCCGGATGATCATGTCCTTGATCCGGCCGGCGATCTGGACGTAACCGTCCTCGCGCAGCACCGCCAGATCGCCCGTGTGCATCCAGCGCCCCGCGTCGATCGCCTCGGCGGTCCGCTCCGGCTCGTCCCAGTAGCCGAGCATCACGCTGTAGCCGCGGGTGCACAGTTCGCCCGCCTCGCCGCGCGGCAGTGTGACGCCCGTGGCCGGGTCCACCACCTTCACCTCGATGTGCGGCAGCACCCGCCCCACCGTGCCGGTCCTGCGCTCCAGGTCGTCCTCGACGCGCGTCTGCGTGGAGACGGGGGACGTCTCTGTCATGCCGTAGCAGATGGACACCTCGGCCATGTTCATCTCGGCGACGACCCGCTTCATCACCTCGACCGGACACGGCGACCCCGCCATGATCCCGGTACGCAGCGAGGACAGGTCGTACGAGCCGAAGTCCGGCAGGTTCAGCTCGGCGATGAACATCGTCGGCACCCCGTACAGCGAGGTGCACCGCTCCCGGTCCACCGCCCGCAGGGTCGCCGCCGCGTCGAAGGACGGCGCCGGGATCACCACGCAGGCCCCGTGCGAGGTGGCCGCGAGGTTGCCCATGACCATGCCGAAGCAGTGGTAGAACGGCACCGGCACACAGATCCGGTCCCGCTCGGTGTAGGAGATCGACTCCCCCACGAAATAGCCGTTGTTGAGGATGTTGTGGTGGGAGAGCGTCGCCCCCTTGGGGAAGCCGGTGGTCCCCGAGGTGTACTGGATGTTGACCGGGTCGTCGCACGACAACTCGGCCTGCGCCAAGGCCAGTTGATTGGATGTCACAGAAGTGCCCGCCACCAGGAGCGCCTCCCAGGACGCGTCCCCGATGTAGTGCACCGCCCGCAGCTCCGGGCACTGCGGACGCGCCTGCTCCACCAGCGCCCGGTAGTCGCTCGTCCGGTGCGTCCGCGAGGCGACCAGCAGCGAGATCCCGGCCTGCTTCAGTACGTACGCGAGCTCGTGCGCCCGGTACGCCGGGTTGATGTTCACCATGACCGCGCCGATCCGGGCCGTGGCGTACTGCACGAGCACCCACTCCGGGCAGTTCACCGCCCAGATGCCGACCCGGTCGCCCTTGCGGACCCCGCTGCCGATCAGCGCGCGGGCCAGGTCGTCGACGTCCGCAGCGAACTGCGTGTACGTCCAACGCCGCCCGGACTCCACGTCCACCAGCGCCTCGCGGTCCGGCCAGGCGGCGACCGCCCGGTCCAGGTTGGCCCCGATGGTGTCGCCGAGCAGCGGCGTGCCGCTGGTGCCGTGGGCGTACGACAGGTCCGTCACCGCAGGTCCCCCTCGTCGTACTCGGCCTTCGAACCCGCCGCCGTCGCCTCGCGCAGCTCGATGCGGCGGATCTTCCCGGAGACCGTCTTGGGGAGTTCGCCGAACTCGATCCGGCGGATGCGCTTGTACGGGGCGAGGACCGCGCGCGAGTGCTCGAACAGCACCTTCGCGGTGTCCGGGCCGGGCTCCCAGCCCGCCGCGAGCACGATGTACGCCTTGGGCACGGCGAGCCGCAGCGGATCGGGCGCGGGAACGACGGCCGCCTCGGCCACCGCCTCGTGCTCCAGGAGCGCGCTCTCCAGCTCGAACGGCGAGATCTTGTAGTCGGAGGCCTTGAAGACGTCGTCGGCCCGGCCCACATAGGTGATGTAGCCGTCCTCGTCGCGGGACCCGATGTCGCCGGTGCGGTAGTAGCCGCCCGCCATCGACTCGGCCATACGCTCCGGGTCGCCGTGGTAGCCGGTCATCAGGCCGACCGGCCGGGCCGAGAGGTCGAGGGCGATCTCGCCCTCCGCCGCGCCCGGCTCGCCCGACACCGGGTCCAGGAGCTCCACCTTGTAGCCGGGGCTCGGTCGTCCCATCGATCCCGTCTTGAGCAACTGGCCGGGGGTGTTGGCTACTTGGACGGCGGTCTCGGTCTGCCCGAAGCCGTCCCGGATGACCCGGCCCCACTCCCGCCGGACCGTCTCGATGACCTCCGGGTTGAGCGGCTCACCGGCCGCGACGACCTCGCGGGGCGGGTTCCGCAGCGCGCTCAGGTCCGCCTGGATCAGCATCCGCCACACCGTGGGCGGCGCGCAGAAGCTGGTGACGCCCGCCGCGTCCATCGCGGACATGAGCCGGGCGGCGTCGAAGCGTGTGTAGTTGTAGATGAAGACGGTGGCCTCGGCGTTCCACGGGGCGAAGAGGTTCGACCAGGCGTGCTTGGCCCAGCCGGGCGAGGAGATGTTCAGATGCACGTCACCGGGCCTGAGCCCGATCCAGTACATCGTCGCCAAGTGCCCGACGGGATACGACACATGGGTGTGCTCGACGAGCTTGGGGCGGGCCGTGGTGCCGGAGGTGAAGTAGAGCATCAGCGGGTCGTCGGCCCGGGTGACACCGTCCGGCTCGAACCGCGCGTCCGCCCCGAACGCCCCGTCGAAGTCCAGCCACCCGGGAACGGGGTCGGCGCCCTGCGGATTGACGGCGATCCGGGTGTACTCCCCCGGCACGTCCGCGAACTTGGCCGCGTCCTCGGCCCGCACGATCACGTGCCGGGCGCGCCCGCGCTCGATCCGGTCCCGCAGGTCGGCCGGGCCGAGCAGCGGGGTCGCGGGGATGACGACCGCCCGCAGCTTCATCGCTGCCAGCGCGGTCATCCACAGTTCCTGCTGGTTGCCGAGCATGACGAGGACGCGGTCCCCGGCCCGTACCCCTTGGGCGCGCAGCCAGTTGGCGACCCGGTCCGAGCGCAGGGACATCTCGGCGTACGAGAGGGTGATCTCGCGGCCGTCCTCCTCGACGATGTGCAGCGCGGTGGCGTTGTTGCCCTCGGCGATGACGTCGAACCAGTCGAGCGCCCAGTTGAACCGCTCGGGGCGGGGCCAGGTGAACCCCTGGCAGGCCGTCGCGTAGTCCTCCCGGTGCTCCAGCAGGAAGTCCCGTCCGGCCCGGAACTCCTGTGTGGCGTCACGTGCGTCCATGTGCCCTCCTCGTTGCCTGGCCACTCTCTACCACCCTGCGGTGCGTGACCAGGCCTCTTTACCCCCGTAGGGGGGTGCGGGGGAAGTCCGCGCGGCGGACTCCCCCGCCCCCTGGGGGAGGCGCCCAGGAGGAGAGGCACCCCCTGCTTGTCCGCGGTGAGCTTCCCCGCGGCGCCCCAGCTGTCGGCGGGGGTCTCGTGGATCCAGACCTGTACGGTCTCCGCCGGGATCCGGTACGCATCGACGAACGCGTCCGTGACCCTCGCCCAAGCTCTTGAGGAGCAGGGGGGACCCCCTTCACGAGCTCCCGCTTGAGGTCGATGTCGCGCGGACCCTGCCGAATGGTGACGATCGGCATGACGGTCGACTCCCTTGTCAGTGGCGGCTTCCCGGTTCTCCCGGGCCGCTCGCCGGCGTGACCTCAGTCCATCCCATCGGGGTACGCCGACCAAGAAGCAGACCACGACGACAGCGATCAGTTTTCGGGCCCGACCAGAGCTGGATCCGGCTCGCCGAGCCCGCGACCGGCACGGCGTCACCCTCCCCGAGCCGGACCTCGGTGGCGGCTTCGCGGCGGCGTACCTGCCGGGCGACCCGGCGTCCGTCCCCGGCCGCGTACGGACGCCGGATCACCGGGGAACTGACCCGATCCTGTACGGAGTTGGCGTTTCCACTGCCCCGGCTCGCGGTGGAGCCGGGCCGCTCGATCACGGCTCCGGCCGGGGTCGCGCTGTACCGCGCGCTTTCGGTGAAGCGCACCGGCGCGCAGGTCTTCGTCGCGGGTCGACGGCGGGATGAGCGGCAACCCGCGTCCGGCGCTGTACGGAGCCCGGTACACGGTCCGCATGGTCGGCCGTACGACGTCGCCGATGCGCGCCACGACGGTGGTCGGGCGGCACTGCGAGGCGGGCGACATCCTGGCGGAGGACGTCGAACTGCCGGACGACGTACGCCCCGGGAACGTCTTCGCCGTACCGGCGTCCGGGGCGTACCAGGTCTCGATGGCGTCCGGCTACCACATGACCGGCCGCCCGCCCGTGGTGGCGGTCGCAGGGGACGGTCGCGACTGCTGCTGCGACGGGAGACGTTCGAGGACCAGCGGGCGCGGGATGTGGGGGTGTGACGGCCTCCAGGCAGCGGGGGTGTGACGGTCCCTTCCGGCACGACCCCTTGCGGGGATCCGGGGGGGGCTCACCCCAAGACGTCCCCGAACCGGACGTCGTACGAGGTGGCCGAGGTCATCTCGGCGAGCAGCCGCTCGCCCTCGGCGGCCACCTCCTCGCGCCGGGCCCGGCCGAGGTCCCCGAACGGCTGAACGGTGAGGACAGCGCGCCCCTCCCCCGCCCCCTTCCCCTCCTCCAGGCGCCACACCCCGGCGAGGAAGCCGTCCACGAGGAGGGTGCAGAAGGCCTGGCTGCCCTTCCAGGTGCGGCCCCAGTGCTCGGCCGGGATCACCCGGGTGCGGTCGGCGTGGGACAGCAGCAGGTTGTCGAACTCGGGCAGGAAGCGGGGCGGCGCCGGGGTGTCCTCGTCGGGGCGGGGCGCGTCCGGCAGGTCGAAGAGCTCGACCCCGTTCTCGTCACGGAAGGTGACGAGTCCGGGCCGCAGCCGCTCGAAGACCTCACCCAGCCGGGTCAGTCCCGCCCAGGTCTGCATGTCCTTGACGGAGGCGGGCCCGAACGCGCCGAGGTAACGCAGCACGGTGTCGGGGGGGGGGGGGGGGGGGCGCCCCCCCCCCCCCCCCCCCCCCCCCCCCCCCCCCCCTCCCTCCCCCCCCCCCCCCCCCCCCCCCCCCCCCCCCCCCCCCCCCCCCCCCCCCCACG